>JBJTJV010000281.1:0-9932 GCA_046352645.1 Chloroflexota bacterium
TTCGTGACCCGCGTCGGGCGGGTGATCGTGACCGTGAGCGGTTCCGGCATGGACATCGGTCAGGACCTCCGGATCCGCGGATCGGCGAACCCATACGCGATGTCCGCGAGCAGGTTCGCGAGCAGGACGACGACCGCGAGGACCATGGTGATCCCCATGATCAGGTAGAAGTCGCGGTTGCCCACGCCATCCACGAGCGACTGGCCCATGCCCGGCCAGGTGAAGACCTGCTCGGTCACGACCGCGCCGCCGATCAGCTCGGGGAGCGAGAGGGCGAGGATCGTGATGATCGGGATGAGCGCGTTCCGGAAGGCGTGGCGGTTGATGACGATCCGGTTCGGCAGGCCCTTGGCGCGCGCGGTCGCGATGTAGTCGCTGTTGATCACCTCGAGCATGGACGCCCGCGTGTAGCGCAGGAACGTCGCGGCGTAGCCGAAGCCGAGGATGAGCGCGGGCAGCGCGAGGTGCCGCAGGAAGTCGAAGATGTCGTTCTCCTTGCCCACCGTGGTCATCCCGCCGATCGGGATGAGGTCGAGCTGCAGGCCCAGGAGCCAGAGCCCGCCGAGGCCAAGGAGGAACGAGGGGATCGAGATGCCGAGGAAGGTCACCCCGGTGAGGAAGAAGTCGAGCTTCGAGTACTGGCGGACCGCCGAGAGGACGCCGAGCGGGACCCCCACGAAGAGGCCGAAGATCAGGGCGGTCCCCATGAGGATCGCGGAGTTCTTCAGCGTCCGGGCGATGTCCTGCGCGATCGGCACGCCTGTATCGATGCGGTATCCGAACTCGCCGGTCAGGGCGGCGCCGAGCCAGCGGATGTAGCGGATCGGGAGCGGCTGGTCCAGTCCGAGCCGTTCACGGACCCGCGCCAGGGCGGCGGGTTCGTTCGCGAACTCGGGGCGGACGAAGGCGGTGCTCGCGTCGCCCGGGGCGAGCGCGATGAAGACGAAGACGATGAACGTGATCCCGAGGAAGACCGGGATGCTGATGAGGATCCGGCGGATGATGAAGGTCGTCATCTCGTCATCGTCTGCTGCGGGGCGGTCATCGGCGGGAGCACGAAGGGCGGCGCCCTGGAGCGCCGCCCTTCGTCACCGTACCGGTGGGACCGGTGCTACTCGACCTTCTCCCAGGTCTCGACGGCGTCGTAGTACGACCCACCGCCGGCGGCCGGGATGAGGATCACGTTCTGGAGCTTGTTGCTCACGACGTGATAGCGGACGGTCTGCCACAGGAAGAGCCAGGGCAGGTCGTCGGCCATGATCTGGCAGGCCTGCTGGTAGGTCGCGTCCTGCGTCGCCGTGTCGAAGGCGGTCGGGCCCGCGTCGATGAGGGCATCGAGCTCGGGGTTGTCGTAGTGCCAGGCGTTCGCGCCATCCACGCTCCAGCCGTTGTTGCCGGCCGGATGCGCGGACTTGGAGTAGAAGTAGTTGCGCGCGCGCTCGCCCGTCGGGCCGTTGGCGGCACCGAAGAAGCTGATCTGCGACGCACCCTGCTCGTAGTAGCGCTCGACCCAGCCCTCGGCCATCTGCTCGATCTTCACCTTCAGACCGAGCGTCTCCTCCCAGCCGGCCGCGATCGCGGTCATGACGTTGAGGGAGAGCGCGTCGGTGTAGTAGGTGTCGAAGGTCACCTCGCCGAGCGACGCGACGTCGACGCCCGAGGACGCAAGAAGCTCCTGCGCGAGCTCGGGGTCGTACTCCTGGGCGACGACGTCACCCTGGAGGTTCGGCCGGCCGTAGAGGCACGGGACGATCTCCGCGGCACCCTTGTAGATGTTCTCGATGATCGACTCGCGGTCGATCGAGGCGAGGAGCGCGTGACGGAAGTCGTCGTTCGCGCACGCCTCGACGGTGAGCGGGTTGCACTGGATCACGTTGTCCACACCCGACGGGCCGGGGAAGACGGTCGCGGCCGCGTTGCCGCTCTCGCGCTCCACCTCGTCCGCGGTGAGGTACGTGAAGTCGATCTCGCCGTTATCGAAGGCGAGGAGCGCCGCGGCCGGATCGACGAAGTTCCGGCGGATGAGCGTCCCGATCTTCGGCGCGCCGAGGAAGTAGCTCGGGTTCGCCTTCAGCTCGATCGACTCACCGGGCGTGTAGGCGTGCCACATGAAGGGGCCCGTGCCGATCTGGGCCTCGGCCCAGTACGGGTTCTCCTTCAGGGTCGCGAGGTCCATCCCCTCGATCTTGTGCTTCGGGAGGATGAAGAGCTCGGAGATCGAGTCCGGGAAGAGGGCGTTCGGCGCCTTGAAGGTGATCGAGATCGTGTGATCGTCGATGACCTGCACGCCGGAGATCTCCGTCGCGGTGCCCGCGAGGACCTCGTCCGCGCCGACGGCCGACTGGAGCGGCGCGCCGTAGACGGCGGTCATGTTCTTCTCGGGGTTGAGGGCGAGGTCGAACGAGAACTTCACGTCCTCGGCCGTGAACGGCTCGCCGTCATGCCAGGTGACGTCCGGGCGGAGCTTGAAGGTCCAGGTCAGCTGGTCCTCCGAGATCTCCCAGGACTCGGCGAGGTCGCCGATCAGCCCGCCGTAGCGGTCGCCGTCGACCTCGTAGGTCGTCAGGCGGCGGTAGATCTTGTTGAAGAAGTGCGCATCGCCACCGCCGTCCCAGGGCGTGACCCAGTCGACGCCGTTGCAGCAGGGGCCGATCCACGCACCGGTGACCGTCGGACCCTCTTCCTGCGCAGCGACGGGCGTGACCGCCATCGCCGGGACGAGGAGCGCGACGCTCAGGAAGGCTGCCGCCAGACGCGGCAGTCCCTTCTTCGCCATGTGTGACCTCCTCAGGTCTCCTCGCGACCCCGGTTCCTCCTCTGGGCCGGGTCGCCGCGGGATGGCAGGGTAGCACCCCCCGCAACGCGATGGGCGCCTGTTCGCGCACGTCCCGCGGCAGGCCCGCGCCCGGCTACCATCCGCGCGGCGGGTCGGGCGGATGCCCCGAACGCCGCCGAACGAGCTGCAGGGGAGCGCGGACACGATGCCCGAGCTGCTGATCCGCGGGGGCCGCATCGTCGATCCGGGCCGCGGCGTGGACCGCACCGGGGACCTCCGCGTCCGCGACGGGCGGATCGACGCGATCGCGCCGGTCGGGGGGACGGGCGCCGCGCCGGACGCGGTCGTGATCGAGGCCGCGGGCGCCCTCGTCCTGCCCGGCCTCATCGACCTGCACGGCCACTGGTACGACGCGAGCCCGTACGGCGTGGACCCGATCGCGAGCCTCAAGGGCGGCGCGACCGTCGCGGTGGATGCGGGCACGGCGGGCTATGGGAACTTCCCCACCTTCCGCCGGACGGTCATCGACACGTCGCCGACGCGCGTCCTCGCGTACGTCCACGTCGCGGCTGCAGGCCTTGCAGCGAGCATGGTCGGCGAGCTCGAGGAGATCCGCTACGCCCGCCCGCGGGAGACCGCGGAGATCATCGCCGCGCACCGGGACGTGGTCATCGGCGTGAAGGTGCGCATCGGGGCGGGCGCCTGCGGGGCGAACAGCGCCGCGGCCCTCGCGGCCGCCCTGGAGGCTGCCGAGCTCGCGGAGACGCCGGTGATGGCGCACATCGCGGACGGCGCGGACGTCCCGGCGGTCCTGCGGGCGCTGCGCGGCGGTGCTGTCGTGACGCACGCGCTCACCGCGAACGGCACCGGCATCCTCGGGCCGGACGGGCGGATCGCCCCCGAGGCGCGAGCGGCACGCCGGCGGGGCGTGCTCTTCGACGTGGGGCACGGCTGCGGCAGCTTCAGCTGGGCGAGCGCCCGGCGTGCGATCGCGGACGACTTCGCGCCGGACACGATCAGCACGGACATCCACCGGTACTCCATCGACTATCCGGTCGTGGACCTCCCGACGACGATGGCGAAGCTGCGCCACCTCGGGATGAGCGAGGCCGAGGTCCTCGCGTCGGTCACGTCCCGTGCTGCCGCGGCGCTCCGCCGGGACGACATCGGCAGCCTCGCCCCGGGTGCGCGGGCGGACATCACGATCCTCCGGCCCGGGCCGGACACGGTCCTGCGCGACGCGGAGGCGATCGGGGAGACGGTCGTCGCGCCCTGGAGGCCGGTGCTCGCGATCGTGGACGGCATCGTCCACGATCCGGCGGCGATCACCGTTCCGCTCCGGCCGTACGTGGCCGCGGACCACGAGGTGGACTGCACCGCACCGCTCGGGTAGCCCGCGGGGTCGGGCGGTGGCCCGCCGGGGCGCGGCCCCGACGCATCAGGAGCGGTCGCGCAGCTCCAGCCAGCGCAGCTCGATGCCGCGGCCCGCCATGGGGTACGTGTGGAGGACGGCGCCGAGCCGGCCGCCCCCGAGGTCGGTCATGTCCGGGTAGCCGCACACGCTGCCGGGTTCGTGGAGCGCGTCCTCGCCGGCCGCGTAGAGCTGCCCGCCGAACGTCCAGGAGGCTCCGTCGTCCGTGGTCCAGCTGCGCGACACGCCGCGCCGCGCCGGGTCCTCGTCGCGATACGCGCAGACGATCGTGCCGGACGGGAGCCGGTGGAGCTTGATGTTCGAGCCCTTGAAGGGCGTCGGCGCGATCGGCGTCCACGTGCGTCCCTCGTCCGACGACCAGGACTGGACGCTCTGGCGCGTGATGTGCTCGCGCACGACCGCGAGGAACCGGCCGTCGCCGCAGCGGACGACGTCGATGTCGCTATAGTCGCGCCCGGGCTCCCGGGCGATGATCACGGGCGGCGTGAAGTCGTCGCCGCCGGGTCCGGTGAACGTGACCCCGGAGTGCCACCCGACATCCCGGCCCTCCGTGCCCATCGCGGCCCAGAGAAGGCGGCCGTCCGAGAGGCGGTGCGGGTTGCTCGCGCCGTAGAGCTCGGTCCAGTGCGGGAAGAGGCGGATCTCGTCGCCCGGCTCGCTCCAGGTCCGGCCGGCGTCCCGCGTCGTGGCGGATGCGATGTACCAGCCGGTCATCGGCTCGGTGCCGCCGAGGGAGAGGTCGATGCGGATCCGGCCCAGGAGGAGGCGGATGTCGTCGTCCGCGATCCGCGCGAGACCGCCCATCGCGAGGCAGAACCAGCCGGGCACCGCGTAGATGGGAGTCGGCTCGGCCCACGTCCCGCCCCCGTCGTCCGAGGTGGCGAGCATGATCGCCGCATCGTTCGCGAGGTCCGCGCCGCTCGTCTGGGAGAAGACGAGGAGGAGCCGGCCACTGCCCTCCACGCGCACGACGCTCGCGGCGGAGCGGCGCCGCGGGGCACCGGTCGCGAACAGCGCGCGCTCGGCGGTGACGGCGAGCGGGGCATCCGGCAGGAGCCGGGCGGAATCACGATCCATGGCGTCTGGCCTCCTGGGGCGGTCAGTCGGGCTCCACGACCTCCGGGGCGGCGGGCCGCGCGGCCGCGCCGGCCTCCTCGGGGAAGTGGCCGGCGGTGGAGAGGCCGGGCCGGTCCGGCCGCGGGGCGAGCACCGGCTCCTCGGTCGCGCAGCGCTCCGGGTTCCCGAGGCGCTCGCGCAGCCAGCAGCGGGTGTGGAAGCGGCAGCCGCTCGGCGGGTTCGCGGGGCTCGGGATATCGCCCTGGAGGATGATCCGCTTGCGGTCGCGCTCCAGGCGCGCATCGGGGATCGGGACGGCGGAGAGGAGCGCGATCGTGTACGGGTGGTGGGGGTGCGCGTAGAGCGTGTCCACCGGCCCGATCTCCACGACCCTGCCGAGGTAGAGGACCGCGACCCGGTCCGCGATGTGCTTCACCACCGCGAGGTCGTGCGCGATGAACAGGTAGGTCAGCCCCATCCGCTCCTGGAGGTGCTCGAGAAGGTTGATGACCTGCGCCTGGACCGAGACGTCCAGCGCGCTCACCGGCTCGTCCGCGACGATCAGGCGCGGCTCCACCGCAAGCGCGCGGGCGATGCCGATCCGCTGGCGCTGGCCGCCGCTGAACTCGTGGGGGTAGCGCTCGATGAAGGCAGGGTCGAGGCCGACCATCGTGAGGAGCTCCGCGATCCGGTCGTGCCGCGCGGATCCCGTGGCGAGGTCGTGGACGGAGAGCGGCTCGCCGAGGATGTCCCCGACCGTGTGGCGCGGGTCCAGGCTCGAGTACGGGTCCTGGAAGACCATCTGCACGTCCCGGCGCCGCGCCCGGAGCTCCTTGTCCTTCAGCGTGAGGAGGTCCGTGCCGTCGAGCGTGATCGTGCCGGTCCGTGGCTCGTTGAGGCGCACGATCGCGCGCCCGATCGTCGTCTTGCCCGACCCGGATTCCCCGACGAGCCCGAGGGTCTCGCCGCGCCGGAGCGCGAGGTCCACGCCGTCGACCGCGCGCACCCAGCCGCTCCGGCGCTGGAGGATGCCGGACGTGATCGGGAAGTGGACGCGCAGGTCCGCGATGCTCAGGAGGTCCGCGTCGGCCGCGGCGGGGGCGGGATCCACGGGCACCTCCATGCCGGTGGCGCTCACGCCCCGGCCTCCACGGGCACGACGACCGCGATACGCTCGGAGACCGCGGCGGGCGGGTCGGCGGGGCGGAAGCCGGGCACGAGCGCGCGGCCGATACGCGCCTCGTCCGCGCTCGGGTGGTTGTGGCAGGCGATGCCGCGGCCGCTGCCATCGCCGCGGACGGGGAGGAGCTTCGGGTCGTCCGACCAGCAGTCGGGGACGCGCCACATGCAGCGGGGCGCGAACGGGCAGCCCGGCAGGTCGGACGCGAGATCCGGCGGCGTCCCCTCGATCGGCGTGAGGAGCGTGCCGCGCGCCTGGTCCAGCCGGGGGAGCGAGCGCAGCAGCCCGCTCGTGTACGGGTGCGCGGGGTCCGCGAGGACCTGCTCGGTCGGGCCGGTCTCCACGATCCGCCCCGCGTACATCACCGCGATCCGGTCCGCCAGCCCGGCGACGATGCCGAGGTCGTGGGTGATGAGCAGGACCGCCATGCCGAGCTCGGAGCGCAGCCGCGCGATGAGCGCGAGGATCTGCGCCTGGATCGTCACGTCCAGCGCGGTCGTGGGCTCGTCCGCGATGAGCAGCGCGGGCGAGCAGCTGAGCGCGATGGCGATCATCGCCCGCTGGCGCATGCCGCCGCTGTACTGGTGCGGGTACTCCTTCAGGCGGCGCTCCGCGTCCGGGATGCCCACGAGCTGGAGCAGCTCGAGCGCGCGCGCATGCGCCTGCGGGCCGGTCAGGTCCGTGTGCGTCTCGAGCGCCTCGGTGATCTGGCGCTCGATCGTCAGGACGGGGTTCAGGCTGGAGAGCGCGTCCTGGAAGATCATCGCGATGCGCGCCCCGCGGACGCGCGAGAGCTCCTTCTGGGGCATCCCGACGAGGTCGCGCCCCTCGAACATCGCGCTACCCTTGGGGATCCGTGAGGTGCGCTTCGGCAGGAGCCCGAGCAGGGTGAGCGCGCTGACGCTCTTGCCCGAGCCCGATTCACCCACGATCGCGAGCGTCTCGCCCTTGCGGATCTCGTAGTTCAGGCCGCGCACCGCGCGGACGGTCCGGTTCCGGCCGAGGAACTCCACGTGGAGGTCCCGGACCGTCAGGAGCGGCGCGTCGTCCGTGCTCATCGTCAGCTCACCCCGATGCGGCTCGTCCGGACGAGGTCGCGCGGCACGTCGGCGACGTCCGTCACGCCCGCCCGGGCGGCGTCCTCGCGCAGCTCCGTCTCCAGGACCGCGAGGGTCCGGCGGACGCCCGCCTCGCCGGCGACGGCAAGGCCCCACAGGATCGGCCGGCCCACGAGGACCGCCCGTGCCCCGAGCGCGAGAGCGCGTAGCGTATCCGAGCCGCGACGCACTCCGCCGTCCACCCACGCATCGATCCGTCCGGCGAGCGCGTCCACGACCTCGGGCAGCATCTCCGCGGTCGCCACCGTGCCATCGAGCATCCGGCCGCCGTGGTTGCTCACGACGACCGCGTCCGCGCCCGCGTCCGCGGCCCGCAGCGCATCGGCCGGGTGGAGGATCCCCTTGAGCACGAGCGGCACCGGCAGGCGGGCGCGCAGCCGCTCCACGTACGCCCAGTCGAGCACGCGGATGACCTCCGGCTCGCGCGGGTGGAGCGGCCACTGGGCCCAGTCCGGCCGGACGAGCCCACCGCGCGGGCGGCGCTTCGCCTCGCGCGCGATCGCGACGTCCACGGTGAGCACGATCCCCTTCGCGCCGGCGGCGAGGGCACGGTCGATGAGCGCGTCGGTCTCGCCCGTGTCCTCGAACGGGTAGAGCTGGAAGAGGAAGTCCAGGCCGGGCACCGCCGCGACCTCCTCGACCGGGGTGGAGGTGCTCGTGGAGAGGACCATCACCGCGCCCGCGGCCGCGGCCGCCCGCGCCACGGCGAGCTCGCCGTCCGGGTGCGCCATCCGCTGGAGCGCCAGCGGGGCGCTGAGGATGGGCAGCCGGGCCTCGATGCCCAGGATCCGCGTGGTGAGCGAGACGCCGGTGATGTCCACGAGGACGCGCGGCAGGATCCACCAGCGGTCCCACGCCGCCACGTTCGCGCGCAGCGTCCGTTCGTCGCGCGCGCCGGACGCGTAGTAGCCATGTGCGAAGTCCGGCAGCACCTTCGCCGCGAACTCCTCGATCTCCGCGAGCGTCGCGTACGCGAGCGGCTCCCTGTCGATCACCCGTCCTCCCGTGCCCGCCCCACGAGCCGGTCCGGACCCGGGGCGGTGGCCTAGGATTGTAGCCACCGCGGGAGGCCCCACCCGGCCGGTCCCGCAGCATCCCGGGGGCGCGAGGAAGGGAGATCGAGGGATGACGGACCGGGCACCCGCGGAGCGGGTCGCGCTCGTCACCGGCGCTGCCGGCATGCTCGGCTCGGCGATGGCGCGCCGGCTGTACGAGGACGGCCTGCGTGTCGTGGTCGCCGACGTCGCGCTCGACGGCGCGCGCGCGGTCGCCGAGGCGATCGATCCGGGCGGCACCCGGGCGCACGCGGTCACCCTCGACGTGACCGACGAGGCCTCCGTCGCCGCCGCGGTCGCGGACGTGGACGCGTGGGCCGGCCGGATCGATGTGCTCGTGAACAACGCGGGGATCTGCGAGCCGTCGCTGCCGCCCTGGGAGATGCCGCTCGCGGTCTGGGAGCGGACGCTCGCGATCGACCTGACCGGCGTCTTCCTGTGCACGCGCGCGGTCCTGCCCGCGATGATGGCCCGCGGCTGGGGCCGGATCGTGAACATCTCCTCGATCGCGGGCAAGGAGGGCAAGCACAACCCGGCCGCGTATGCCGCCGCGAAGGCAGGGGTGATCGGCTACACGAAGTCCGTCGCCTTCGAGGTGGCGCCGCACGGCGTCCTCGTGAATGCGATCACCCCGGGCTCGATCTGGTCCCAGAACTGGGCGAAGATGCCCGAGGAGACGCAGCGGACGTACGCGGCGCGCCACCCGGTGGGGCGCTTCGGGCGGGCCGAGGAGGTGGCCGCGATGGTGGGCTGGCTCTCCTCGGACGACTGCTCGTTCTCCACCGGCGCGGTCTTCGACATCTCCGGCGGCCGGGCCGGCTGGTAGGGGCGGACGCTCATGCACGCTCTCTGCATCCGCGGTGCGACCGTCCACGACGGGTCCGGCCGCCCGGGCGTGCGCATGGATGTGGCCGTCGACGGCGAGCGGATCGTCGCGCTCGGCGACGGGGCGGCGCGCGACGGGGCGCGCACGGTCATCGATGCCGACGGGCTCGTCCTCGCGCCCGGCTTCATCGACATGCACTCGCACGCCGACTTCACCCTGCCCTCCTATCCCGGCGCCCTGAACTCGCTCACCCAGGGCGTCACGAGCGAGGTCGTGGGGAACTGCGGCTACACCCCCGCGCCCGTCGCGCCGGACCCGGCGAAGGCCGCGGCCCAGCGGACGCTCATGCACGGCCTCGGGCCGGACCTCGACTGGGCATGGCGCACGTACGCGGAGTACCTCGACGCGCTCGATGCGGCGCGGCCGGCCGTGTACGCGCTCCCGCTCGACGGGCCTGGCGCGGTCCGCAGCACCGTCGGGGGCGAGGCG
>JBJTJV010000282.1:0-7431 GCA_046352645.1 Chloroflexota bacterium
CGCACCCTCGCTCGCCGAGGAGACGAGCGCTGCGTACTTCGCGAAGACGCCGCGGTCGTAGCGCGGGGCCGGGGCGTGCCAGCCGGCGCGGCGGCGCTCGATCTCCGCCGCCGGGACCTCCAGGTCGAGGACGCGTCGGTCCACGTCGATCGTGATCGTGTCGCCGTCGCGGACGAACGCGATCGGGCCGCCGTCCGCGGCCTCCGGTGCGACGTGGCCGATCATCAGCCCGTGCGTGCCGCCGGAGAAGCGGCCGTCCGTGAGCAGCGCGACGTGCTCGCCGAGCCCGTGGCCCACGATCGCGCCGGTGACGGCGAGCATCTCCTGCATGCCGGGGCCGCCGATCGGGCCCTCGTAGCGGATGACGATGACGTCGCCCTTGCGGATCGAGCCCGCCTGGACCGCCTGGAAGCAGGCGCTCTCGGAATCGAAGACGCGGGCGGGCCCGGAGTGATGGCGGCGCTCGTGGCCGGCGAGCTTGATGACGCAGCCCTCGGGCGCGAGCGTGCCGCGGAGGATCGCGAGGCCACCGGTCTTCTTCAGGGGGTGGTCGGCGTCGAGCACCACCTTCTGGCCGGGCGACTCCGCGGCCGTTGCGGCGATCTCCCCGAGCGTCCGGCCGTCCACGGTGGGCCGGCTCGGGTCGATCTTCCCCGCGTCCACGAGACGGCGCATCACGAGCTCGATACCGCCTGCCGCATGCAGGTCCGCGGCGCGATAGCGGCCGCCGGGGCGCAGGTCCGCGATGAGCGGCGTCGCATGGGAGATCCGGTCGAAGTCGTCGATCGAGAGCGGGATGCCGAACTCGTGGGCGATCGCGAGGAGGTGGAGGACCGCGTTCGTGGAGCCACCGGTGGCGGCGACGGACGCGATCGCGTTCTCGATGGACGTGAGGTTCACGATGTGCGACGGGCGGACGTCGCGCCGAACGAGGTCGACCACGATCTCGCCGGCACGGAAGGCGGCACGCGCCTTCTCCTCGTCCGTGGCCGGGATCCCGTTGAGCCCCGCGGGCGAGAGCCCGAGGAACTCCGCGACCATGCTCATCGTGTTCGCGGTGTACTGCCCGCCGCAGGCACCCGGCCCGGGGCAGGAGGTGGATTCGATCTCGTAGAGCTCCTCGAGGGAGATCTTCCCCGCCCGGTAGGCGCCGATCGCCTCGTAGATCGTGACGATGTCCGTGTCCTGGCCGTTGTGCCGGCCGGGGAGGATCGTGCCGTTGTAGAGGACGAGGCCCGGGCGGTCCATCCGGCCGAGCGCCATGAGCGCGCCGGGCGTGGTCTTGTCGCAGCCGGTGATGCACAGGACGCCGTCGAAGCTGTGGCCGCGGGTGACGAGCTCGATCGAATCGGCGACGACCTCACGGCTCACGAGGGACGCCTTCATCCCCTCCGTGCCCATCGTCACGCCGTCGGAGACCGCGACGGTGTTGAACTCCATCGGCGTGCCGCCCGCCGCCCGGATCCCCGCCTTCACGTGCTCCGCGAGGTCGCGCTGGTTGTAGTTGCAGGGCATCGTCTCGATCCACTGCGTCGCGACGCCGATGATCGGGCGGGCGAGATCCTCGTCCGTGAAGCCGATCGCCTTGAGCATGCCGCGCGCGCCGGCGCGGTCCGGACCCTCGGTCAGGACGGACGAGTACCGCTTCGCGGGATCGGTGGGACGGCCGTAGGGGAGCTGCGTCATGGTGGGTCCTCGCATCGCCGGGGTCCGCGCTCGCGTCCGCCCCGTTCGCGGAGAGTGTACGGTCCGCGCAGCAGCCGCGGGAGACACTGCGCCTGCCCGCAGCCGGGAGGGAACGAGATGGCGAAGTACATGATCCTGACGAACTACACCGCCGAGGGGCTCGCCGGGCTCGCGCGCGAGGGTGGCACCTCGCGGCGCGTGTCGATCGCACGCGTCGTGGAGAGCGTCGGCGGCACGCTCCTCCACGCCTGGTGGTCCGCGGACGAGCCGGACGTCGTGCTCGTCGCGGACCTGCCGGACGACATCGCGTCGCTCGCGCTGGAGATGAAGGTGCGCGGCTCGGGGATGATCGCGGACAGCTACACGATCCTCCACCTCCTCGAGGCAGAGGACCTCGATCGCGTCATGGAGCATCACCCGGACTACCGCGCGCCGGGCTCGTCCGCGCAGTAGCCGCCGATGGCGGCGTCCGGTGCGGTCATCCCGCGCGGGACGCGCGGCCGCGGATGGTCAGGCGGGCGTCGCGCGGCTCCCGGCGGCGAACGCCTCCGCCTGCTCGACGGGGACGGTGGTGCGCACCCCGGTCGCGCGCTCGGTGACCTCCACGCCACCGGCCGCGAGCGAGCGGGGGCTGACGGTGAGGATCCAGGGCATGCCGAGGAGCTCGGCGTCCGTCAGCTTGACGCCCGGCGATTCCTCGCGGTCGTCGAAGAGGATCTCGTTCCACGAGCCGCCGGCCGCCGCGAGCGCGTGGAGCCGCTCGGCGATCTCCGTCACCCGTGGCTCCTTGTTCGCGCCGATCGCGACGAGGTGGGCGCGGTACGGCGCGACCTCGGCCGGCCAGGCGATGCCCTTCTCGTCGTGGTGCGCCTCCACGATGCAGGCGACGTTCCGGCCGATGCCGATGCCGTACGAGCCCATGATGATCGGGTGGCGCTCGCCGTCCTCGCCGAGGTAGTCCGCGCCCAGCGCGGCGGTGTAGCGCGTGCCGAGCTTGAAGATGTTCCCGATCTCGATCCCGTTGCGGAGGAGCACCGGCTTCCTGCACGACGGGCACGCGTCCCCCTCCCGGACGTTCGCGATGTCCGTGACGACGTCCGGGGTGTAGTCCCGGCCGACGTTCGTGTTCCGCACGTGGTAGCCGGGTCGGTTCGCGCCCGCCACGAGGTTCGGGCTCGCCGCGGCGAGCGCATCCACGACGACGAGGGTGTCGCGGGCGCCGATCGGCGAGCCGTAGCCCGCCTCCATGCCGCGGGCGCGGATCTCGTCGGCCTGGGCAGGCCGCAGCCCGCCGGTCGCCGCGATCGCGTTCACGAGCTTCGTCTCGTTGACGTCGTCATCGCCGCGCACGATCGCGGTGATGAAGCGGCCGTCGCCGCTGACGAAGAAGGCCGCCTTCGCGGTCCGCGACGCGGGGACGCCGAGGAACGCGGCGAGCGCATCGATCGTCGTGGCGTCCGGCGTGTGGACATCCTCGAGCGGGAGCGGCGCCTCCGCGTCCGGGGCGGCGGTCGTGCTCGGTGCCACCTGGCGGTTCGCGGCGTAGCCGCAGCCCTCGCACAGGACGAGGACGTCCTCGCCGGCCGGGTTCAGGAACATGAACTCGTGGGCGAGCGCGCCGCCCATCATGCCCACGTCCGAGCTGACCGCGATCGCCCCGAGGCCGAGCCGCTCGAAGATCCGGGTGTAGGCGCGGTGGTGCGCCCAGTAGCTCCGGTCGAGGCCCTCGTCGTCGCGGTCAGCGGAGTAGGAGTCCTTCATCACGAACTCGCGCACGCGGATGAGGCCGCCGCGCGAACGGGGCTCGTCGCGGAACTTCGTCTGGAAGTGGTAGACGATCACCGGCAGCTGGCGGTAGCTGCGCACGAGGTCGCGGAGCAGGTCGGCGACGACCTCCTCGTGCGTCATCGCGAGGACCATGTCCCGGTCGCCGCGGTCGCGGAAGCGGGCCATCTCCGGGCCGATCGCGTCGTAGCGGCCGGTCTCGCGCCAGAGGTCCGCCGGGTGCACCACCGGCATCTCCATCTCCTGGGCGCCGATCGCGTCGAGCTCCTCGCGGATCACCTGCTCGACCCGCTTCGTCACCCGGAAGCCGAGCGGAAGCAGCGAGTAGATGCCGGCGCCGAGCTGGCGGACGTAGCCCGCCCGCAGGAGGAGGCGGTGGGAGGGCATCTCCGCTTCCGACGGATCGTCGCGGAGGGACGTGAAGAAGAGGCTGGAAAGACGCATGACGGCCAGAGTCTAGGGCCGCCGTGGCAAGTCCGCGATGCGCGCCCGGCGGCGGCCGTCAGGGGGCGGGCGCGGGGTCCGCCGACGGTCGCGGGGACGCAGGCGCGACGGGCGGCTCGCTCCGGCCGCGGATCGCGGGGTCCGCACCGCCCGAGGCGCGGGCGCGCGCGAGCAGGGCGGCGAGGTCGGCCTGGAGCGCGGCGAGCGCCGGGTCCCCGGCGCGGGTCGCGAGCATGCACGGGTCGCCGGGGTCGCCGGGCGCCCAGGCGCTGCACGGACCGCCCGAGACATCGTGGAGGGTCGTCTCGCCGGTGCCGAGCTCCGCGTACTGCCAGCGGCCGCCGGGGTACGCGTCCGTGGACCGGACCGCCCACCAGTCCGGCGCGCGACCCTCGGGATCGCGATCGGTGAGGTAGACGGCATCGCGCACGAGCCGCCCGGTCCCGGTGAGGACCGGCAGGACGGAGATCCCGTCCGGGTCGGCGCGGCCGTCGGCGTACGGGCCCATGGCGCAGCCCGCGGCGGCGCACAGGGTCGGCGCGAGATCGAGGTTCGTCACGGGCGCGGGGTCCGTGGCGGCTGCCCGGCCGCGTCCGGCGGGCCAGTGGACGAGGAGCGGCATCCCGGTGGAGAACGGGACCGTCTTGGCGTACCAGCCGAAGGCACCCCAGCCCATGCCGTTGTCCGCGGTGAGCACGAGGAGCGCGTCGTCGCGACGCCCCCGTGCGTCCAGCTCGCGCACGAGGCGGCCGATCCCCTCGTCCACGGAGAGGAGCGACTCGCAGATCCGCACGAGGTCGTAGCCGTCGCGGAAGTCCTCGGGCCCCTCGGTGAGATAGGCGGGCTCGCCGGTCGCGGGCTCGGTGTGCGCGGGCGTCCGCCAGGGCGCGAGGTCCGCGCAGCGCGGGTCGTCCCGGTGGCGCGGCGCGACCGCGGGGTAGTGCCAGCGGAGCGCCGCGTCATCGAACGGGTCGAAGCCCGAGTGGGTGGCGAAGGGCGTGATCCAGCCGAAGACGGGACGGTCCGCGGGCGCCGCACGGAGGAAGGAGCGGGCGCGGGCGAAGGCGACGTCCGGCTGGTAGTCCTGCGGGCGGCGCCCGTGGCGGACGACGCGCCCGTCCGCGCGCGTCTCCGTGTAGCCGTAGAACCCGTTCGTGGTGTAGGCGTGGCGGTCCCAGCCGGGGAGCGGCCCGATCCCGGGCTCCTTCGGGCCGAGGCCGCCGTTGAGGTACTTGCCGGCCATGAACGTGAAGTAGCCCGCGTCCTGGAGCTCCGTCGCGAGCGTCACCGACGCGTCGAGGAGGCGGATGTCGTTGCGATCGACGCCGTGGTGGTCGGTCGTCAGGCCGGTCAGGAAGGCGGCACGGCCGGGGCAGCAGAGCGGGTCGTTCCCCTGGTAGTCGGTGAAGCGGACGCCGTGGCGGAGGAAGAGCCGCCGGATGTTCGGCAGACGCTCGAGGACGGCCGTCCCGATCTCGGGATGGTCGTCGAGCATGATCACGAGGATGTCCGGGCGCGGCGCGGCGGACGGGTCCGCGGCAGACGGCGCGGGTGTGGTCGCGGGCGCGGGCGCGGGCGATCCCACGGGCGCGGGCGACTCCTGGGCGGCGACGGGCACGGCCCCGCCCGCAAGGACACAGCCCGCGAGAAGTGCCGCGATCGCGCGGCTGCGGGAGCGGCGCACCTCCACCGCGCGTCGCCGTACGCGGCCCGGCCGAGCGCGGACGGTGCCGATCAGCCGGCGGCCGTGCCGGCCGGGCGCGTGTCCACGCGCGCGGGATGGGCCGCCTCCCAGGCGGCGATCGCAGGCATCCGCTCGATGACCCAGCCGATCTCGTCCGTCCCGGCGAGGAGCATGGCGCGGGCGAACGCATCGATGGTGAAGGGGATCGCACTCCCGTCCGGCGCGGTGAGCCGCTGCTCGGCGAGGTCCACGCCGACGGTCGCGTCCGAGTCCGCGTCGATCGCCGCACGGAGGGCATCGAGCGTCGGTCCGTCCACCACGATCGGCAGGAGGCCGTTCTTCAGGGAGTTGTTGCGGAAGATGTCCGCGAAGCTCGTGGAGATGATCGCCCGGAACCCCCACGCGGTGAGCGACCAGGGCGCGTGCTCACGCGACGAGCCGCAGCCGAAGTTGTCCCCGGCGAGGAGCACCTGGCGACCCTGCATCTCCGGCCGGTTGAGGACGAAGTCCTGGTCCGGGGAGCCGTCCGCGCGGTAGCGCCAGTCGTTGAAGAGCGCGGCCGCGAGGCCGTCGCGGGTGGTCGTCTTGAGGAAGCGCGCGGGGATGATCTGGTCGGTGTCCACGTTCTCCCGGGGGAGCGGGATCACCTTGCTCGTGAAGCTGCGGAACGGCTCGGCCATGCGGGATGCTCCTTGGCGGTCGGGCGGCAGGTCAGCGGGCGACGAGCGGCCGCGGGTCGCTCACGACGCCCGCGATCGCGGTGGCGGCGGCGGTGAGCGGGGAGGCGAGGAAGGTCCGCGCGCCCTTGCCCTGGCGGCCCTCGAAGTTCCGGTTGCTCGTGCTCACGATGTACTGGCCCTCGGCGCCCTGGTCGCCGTTCATCGCGATGCACATGGAGCAGCCGGATTCGCGCCACTCCGCGCCCGCGGCACGGAAGACGTCCGCGAGCCCCTCGCGTTCCGCCTGCGCCTTCACCTGCTGGCTGCCGGGGACGACCATGACGCGGACGCCGTCGGCGATCCGCCGGTCGCGCATGATCGCGGCCGCCTGGCGGAGGTCGGAGATGCGGCTGTTCGTGCAGGAGCCGATGAAGACGATGTCCACCCGGTGGCCGAGCAGCGGCTTCCCGGGCTCGAGGCCCATGTACGCGAGCGCGCCCTCGAGGGCACGCTTGGCCTGCGCGTCGGCGGCCGCGTCCGGCGTGGGGACGGCGGCGGAGATGCCCATGCCCATGCCCGGGTTCGTGCCGTAGGTGATCATCGGCTCGAGCGCCGATGCGTCGAGGTCGATGCTCTTCTCGTGGGCGGCACCCGGGTCCGACGGGAGCGTCCGCCAGCGCGCCACCGCGGCATCCCAGGCCGCGCCCTGCGGCGCGTGCGGGCGGTCCGCGATGTAGCCGAAGGTCGTGTCGTCCGGCGCGATGAGGCCGGCGCGCGCGCCGCCCTCGATGGACATGTTGCAGATCGTCATCCGCTCCTCCATGGAGAGGGCGCGGATCGCCTCGCCGCCGTACTCGAAGACGTGGCCGGTCCCGCCGCCGACGCCGATCCGGCTGATGAGGTCGAGGATGATGTCCTTCGCGGAGACGCCCGGCCGGAGCCGCCCGGCGACGTTCACCGCGTAGCTCCGGGGGGTCCGCTGGAGGAGCGTCTGGGTGGCGAGGACCATCTCGACCTCGCTCGTCCCGATGCCGAAGGCGAGCGCCCCGAAGGCGCCGTGGGTCGCCGTGTGCGAGTCGCCGCAGACGATGGTCATGCCCGGTTGCGTCAGGCCGAGTTCCGGCCCGATGACGTGGACGATCCCCTGCCGGTCCGAGCCGCGGCTGTAGAGCG
>JBJTJV010000283.1:0-2468 GCA_046352645.1 Chloroflexota bacterium
GCTCGCGGCTGCCGGCGCGATGGATCCGGCCGCGGGCACGGGGAGCGGACCGGGCGCGGATGCCGTCCCGGCCCGCCCGGTGCGGATCGAGCCCTACCCGGCGCCCGGCGACACGTACGTGCTGCCGCTCGACACCGGCTCGGACACGCTCTTCGTCATGGCCTCGCGCGGACGCTCCTGGGACCGTGCGCCGGTCGAGGTTCCGGTCCACCGCCACGACGACGAGGACGAGTACATCGTCCTCGGTGGCGGAGAGGGCTGGCTGCTCAACGGGCCGTCACCGGAGACGGTGCAGCGCGTGCCGTTCCGGGGCCCGTGCCTGCTCGTGATGCCCGCGGGGACCTTCCACCGTGTCGTGCGCACGGATGACGACATCGTCGACTCGGTCCTTGTCTATGCCCACCGGCGCGCGCTCGCGGCGCCGTGGGACGTGATCGTCGTGGAGATGGAGGTCGCAGGGCGATGAAGGTTCTCGTCGTGGGTGGATCGGGGCTGGTCGGGACGTTCATCACGCCCTACCTCGCGAAGGTCCATGACCTGCGTGTGATGGACGTCGTGCCGCCGAAGCACGACGGCCTCGTGGAGTACGTGAAGGGCTCGATCTCCAACCCCGATGACGTCGCGAAGGCGCTCGACGGGGTGGACACATTCATCAACCTGGTGATGCGCAGCCCGCAGGGTGGCGAGCTGACGGATCAGGACATCCCGACGATCGTGAACAACTACGAGGTGAACACCCTCGGGCTGCACCTCCTGCTCTGGACGGCGCAGGGAATGGGCATCAGGGCGGGGGTGCACACGAGCACGATGTCCGTGCACTACCGGAAGCGGGAGTGGTACCCGGGCGAGGAATCGACCCCGCTGGACACCCCCTCCGCGTACGGGATGACGAAGGGCCTCGGCGAGCACATCTGTGCGTATTTCGCCCGCTGGTTCGACATGCGCATCATCGCGCTGCGGATCACCGGGCCGCGGACGCGCGAGCAGTACATCGCGGAACGGAAGAACCCGATCCACAAGGGCCTCTACGTGACGGACGAGGAGGACCTCGCGCGGGCGTACCTGGCCGGGATCGAGGCGGTGAAGACAGGGCATGGCCGCTTCGACGCGGTCTTCATCGCGGGAGACGAGAAGGAGGAGGCGCACAACCTCTCGAAGGCGCGCACCCTCCTCGGCTGGATGCCGGAGAGCCAGAAGTACGTGAAGTAGGGCGGGCGGCCGCCGGGGCCGCGCGCGACCCGGGCCGGGACACCGGGCACGTCTCATCGACGGTCCGGGCGCGGCCGGGCCGCAAGCATCCGGGCCGCGGCCGCATACCCGGCCACCCGCGGGCGTGTCGTTGCGCTCAGCGCGCGGTCCAGGTCGACGAACGGGGCGCGGCGGCCCTCCGCCAGCGGGTCGAGCAGCGCGAGCGTCACCGTGCGGCCACCGTTCGGTGGCTGCCCTGACCACCATGCCGTGAACGGGTCCGCGGGGTCCGGGGCAAGAGCGTGGAAGGTCGCCGGGTGGCGGCGCAACGTGTGGAGCACCTCGGCCGACCACAGGCATGCGAGGACGTGTGTCTCGCTCTCCCACCGGCGGACCCCGAGCCCACGCGCGAGCTCGTCGCCGAGCCAGAGCACCTTGGCGTTCCAGGCTCCGGCCGCTGCCTGGATATCCGGAAAGCGCGTCCGGTTCTCGACGTGGAGGAGCGCCGGTGGGTCGGTGCGCCACGCGATGACGTCCGCCCGGCCGGCGAACCGGTAGCGCTGGTAGGGGTGGTCGATCGCGACGCGGACGCCGAGGTCGGCCATCCGCGCGGCGATCCGCTCCCCCATGGCCGCATGGACCGGGTCCTGCGAAGGCCGGGCGCCACGATCGTGCCCGACCGGCCGGAACGCGAAGTCCGGCTGTAGGCCGACCACGCGCGCGACGGCGATATAGGACGCGAGCGAGAGCGGCTTGCCGGCCTCGAGGTAGTGGACGGTGGCGGGCGAAACGCGCGCACGTGCCCCGACGATGGCCTGCGTCAACTCCCGTTCGGCGCGCGCGGCCCGCAGCTGACCGCCCAGCTGCGCCGTTACGTGCGCGGTGGCGCGATCGGTCGCGGTCGTCCTGGTGCCGGGTGCGCGTCGGGGTGACATCTCGGGGTCAGTGAAGCGCAGCGGGCTTCGCGGCCACTCACCCGATCGTGGAAAGGTCCGCGGACGCACCTTTCGGCAGCGGCGGCCGTGGCCGCACCTCGGCCGCCCAGCCGCGGCCACGGGCCGGCGGATCGGTAGTGCCGATGGAGCGCGTGCCGCATCCGTCGGCCGACGACGCAGCCTTTCAACCTATGTCAGGCGCGGCCGTCCGGACGCAGGGTTCGGGCCTGTTTCCGGGCACCTGGCGAGACCCCGGCCGCACGCTCGGGCGGACCGCGTGCGTGGGCGAGCGTCATCGGCCCGCGTGCGCGGCCGCGGAGAGGCACGAAGCCTGCATGCGCGGGG
>JBJTJV010000284.1:0-12332 GCA_046352645.1 Chloroflexota bacterium
GCGCGCGCAGCGCCCCCCCCCGCCGCAGCCGCGCGGCCCGGCCGCGGCCCGCGCCGCGCCCCTCCCCCGGCTCCCCGCCGGCGCCCCGGCCGTGGTCGTCCTGCGCGGCGACGTGCCGCGCGCCGCCCCCGCGCTCGTCGCCGCTCAGGACGACCACGGCCGTGGCGCCGGCGGGGATCCGGGGCAGGGCCGCGGCGAGCGCATCGGCCGTGCCCCGCGGCTCCGCCTGGAGGGCGCGCAGCGCGCGCCCGTCCGCATGCTCGGCGACCTGCTCGGTCGCGGGCGAGACCACGAGGACGGGCGGCAGCGGCGAGAGCCCTGCGGCGACTCCGAGGACGTGATCGACGATGGGACGGCCGGCGAGCGGATGCATTCCCGCCTGCCCAAGGTCCTGCATCCGCGTCCCGAGGCCACCCGCGAGGATGACGACGGCGGTGGCACCGTCCCCGACGGTGCTCATCTGTGCGCGCCCTCTCGTGGTCGCGGTGGAGGTTGGCTGGGCATCAAGGAACCGGATTCTGCGGGCGTCACGCGGCGCGTGTCAACCGTCGCCGCGGGACGGCCCGGATCGGCACCGGGCGGTCAGCGCGCCGGCCGGACGGCGATCGCCTCGATCTCGATCCGCGCGCCCTTGGGCAGCGCCGCCACGGCGAACGTGGACCGGGCAGGTGGTGCGTCCGGATAGAAGCGCGCGTAGACCTCGTTGAAGGCGGCGAAGTCACCCATGTCCACGAGGAAGCAGGTGGACTTCGCCACGTCGCCGTAGCCGAGGCCGGCCGCCGCGAGGACCGCGCCGATGTTCCGGAGCGCCTGCTCCGCCTGCGCTGCGACGCCCCCGGCGACGAGCTCCCCGGTCGCCGGGTCCACGCCGAGCGAGCCCGAGCAGTAGACGACCGAGCCGGTGTCGATCGCCTGGCTGTACGGTCCGATCGCCGCCGGGGCGTCCGGGGATGCGACCACCTTGCGCGTCATCGTGCCTCCTCGTCCTCTGCTCCCCGATCGTCCGTGGTGGCGATCGGCCGGAGCCCTGCGAGCACGTCGCCGGTCGCGGCGACGTACCCGGCCGCGGCGCGTGCCGCGTCGGGGGAAGGATAGAGCCCCACGAGGGTGGAGCCCGATCCCGTCAGCAGGAGCGGCACGCCGAGGTGCGCCTCCGCCGCGTCCCGGAGGCGGGTGAGCGCCGGGTCGAGGACGGCGACACCGGGCCACAGGTCGTTCGCGTCCCGCAGCCCGGGCGCGCGCGCCGCGAGCGCGGGGCCGTCGAGCGCGGGCCAGGCGGCGACGAGCGCGGCCACGGCCGACGCGGCCGCGGGGCCGGGCGTCGGCAGGGCGTCGCGGGCACGGAAGACGGCGGGCGTCGCGAGCCCGCCCGGGGGGACGAGGAGAAGGATGCCGACCGCCGAGCGGAGCCGCGGAAGGGGCGCGAGCCGCTCGCCGATCCCGGTCACGTCGGCCGCGGGTGCGCCCAAAAGGAGGAACGGGATGTCCGCCCCGACGCGGCCCGCGAGCGCATGGAGCTCGGCGGCGGGCAGGGACCGCCCCCACGCCCGCAGCGCGATCCGGAAGGCGGTCGCGGCATCGGCGCTGCCGCCCCCGAGGCCACCGCCCATCGGGATGCGCTTGCGAAGCGTGAAAGCAAGGGCAGGCAGCGCCTCACCGCCGTCGAGCGCGGCGCGCAGCGCGCCGGCCGCCCGGAGGACGAGGTTGCCGCCGACCGGGCAGTCCGGGTCGCCGGCGAGCTCCAGCGTGTCCGGCCCGGCGGTGGCTCCCGCGCGGACCGTGAGCACGTCCGCGAGCGCGATGCGCAGGAAGAGGGAGCGCAGCTCGTGGTACCCATCCGGCCGGATGCCGGTGAGCGCGAGGCCGAGGTTCACCTTCGCCGCGGCGTGCGCGACGATGGGAAGCGCCGGGGGGCTCACCGGCCGGCCGGCGGGCCGAGCGGCCCGACCGCCTCCGCCAGCGCGAGCCACTCCGCCACCGAGAGCGTCTGCGGCCGCCGGTCCGGGGCGATCGCGCAGGCCGCGAGGGCATCGGCGAAGCGCGCCCGACCGACCGCGGGCAGCTGGCGCGGCAGCACGTTGTGGAGCATCTTCCGGCGCTCCCGGAAGCCGGCCTGAACGAGCCGCCACAGATCGTCCTCGCGCTCCGCGGGGAGCGAGCGGGCGTGCGTGGTCCCCGCAAGGACCGCCGAATCCACGGCAGGCGCGGGCTCGAACGCGGCGGCCGGGACGACCTGCACGACCTCCACGTCCGCGTGGTACTGGACGAAGACCGAGAGGTAGCTCATGCCGCCGGGAGGCGCGGCGATCCGCTCCGCGACCTCCCGCTGGACCATGAGGACGAAGCGCTCGGGGCGCTCGGACGCGCCGAGGACCCGGTGGAGGATCGGGCTGGTCACGTGGTAGGGCACGTTCGCCACGAGGTCCCACGGAGGCACGACGAGGTCCGCCAGCTCCTGGTCGAGGAAGTCGCCCTCGACGAGGCGCTGCCCTGCCACGTCCGCGAAGCGCGTGCGCAGGTGGGCCGCCAGCCGCCGGTCGAGCTCCACGGCGGTGACCGAGGCACCTGCCCGGAGCAGCGCGGCCGTGAGGATGCCGATCCCCGGGCCGATCTCGAGCACGTGCCGCCCGGGCGTGACCGCGGCCGCCGCGACGATCGTCTCGAGGACCGCGCCATCGACGAGGTGGTTCTGGCTGAGGCGCCGGTCGGCGGTCAGCCCGTGGCGCCGCAGGTAGCGGGCGACGGCGGCCGGCCCGAGGCGCACGGCATCGAGCTCGGCGAGCGGGTCGTCCGGGGGCGTGGTCATCCGGCAGCCAGCCGCAGGGACGGGAGCGCGGCAAGGCCGGGCTCTGCGCGCACGCCCGCTCGGAACCGACGCCAGCCGGCCGCGCCGATCATCGCCGCGTTGTCCGTGCACAGGCCCCGACGCGGCACGACGAGCGGGATGCCCAGGGTGGCAGCCCCGGCCCCGACGCGCGCGCGCAGCTCCGCGTTCGCCGCCACGCCCCCGGCGAGGATGATGCTGCGTACCCCGTGGCGCTCCGCGGCCGCGAGCGTCTTGCGCGCCACGACGTCCACGATCGCGTCCTGCACGCCCCAGGCGATCGCCGCGACCTCGCCCGCCGCGAGCGCGCGCGTCGCCCCCTCCCCCGTGTCCGGATCCCCGCCCGACCGCTCCGCCACGGCGCGGCGCACGGCGGTCTTGAGGCCACTGAAGCTGAAGTCATCCGTGCCGCGGAGCCACGCGCGCGGGAAGCGGACGTCCCGTCGCTCCGACTGCGCCGCGGCGGCGGCGATGGCGGGTCCGCCCGGGTACGGCAGCCCGAGCAGGCGACCGACCTTGTCGAAGGCCTCGCCCGCCGCATCGTCGACCGTCCCGCCGAGGCGGAGGTAGTCGCCGTGGTCGCGGATGACGACGAGGAACGTGTGGCCGCCGGAGATGACGCAGCCGAGGGCGGGGAGCGGCGGCTCCGGCCCGTCGGGTGCGTCAGGGTCGAGCAGCCAGGCCGCGTAGAGGTGCCCCTCGTGGTGGTTCACGGGCACGAGCGGCAGGCCGTGGATGAGCGCGAGCGTCTCGGCCGCGGCGATGCCCACGAGCAGCGACCCGGCGAGCCCGGGCCCCTGGGTGACGGCGATCGCGTCGAGCGCGCCCAGGTCCGTGACGCCGGCCCGACGGCAGGCCTCGGCGAGGACCGGCACGATCCAGCGCAGGTGTGCGCGCGCCGCGACCTCCGGCACGATCCCCCCTGTCGGCGCGTGGAGCGCCGTCTGGCTCGCGACGACGTCCGCGTGGATGCGCCGCCCGTCCGCGACGATCGCGACACCCGTCTCGTCACAGGAGCTCTCGATGGCGAGGATGCGGCCGCTCACCCGCGCTCCCCGCCGGCGCCCGGGCCGGATCCCGTGTCCGCATCCGTGTCCGCGTCCGCGACCGCTGCCCGCAGGGCGGCGAGACGCGCGACCATCCCGGGGCTTCCGAGCGGCTCGGTGGTCATGATGAGCGCGTCCTCGTTGTTGTCCGCGTAGTAGCGCGGGCGGATGCCCACGGGGCGGAACCCCGCCCGCGCATAGAGCGCGCGTGCCCCCTCGTTGCTCAGGCGGACCTCGAGCGTGAGCGTGTCCGCACCCTGCTCGATGGCAAGGTCCGCGAGCGCGAGAAGGAGCCGCGTCCCGACGCCGCGCCGGCGCCACGCCGGGTCGACGGCGAAGGACGTGATGTGGGCCTCCCCCACCATCATCCAGAGGCCCCCGTAGGCCACGATCCGCGGGCCGGCGCGGACGATGCGGTAGTGCGCGAGCCGGTTCGTCTCGAGCTCCTGGCGGAATGCGTAGGGGGGCCACGGGACCGGGAAGCTCGCCCGCTCGATCGACTGGACGCCGGGGATGTCCGCCACCGTCATCGGGGCGATCCGCAGGCTCAGGCGAGGTCGGGTGACCATCGCGTCACCTCCATGGCTGCGGCACCCCGGGGCGCCGTGACGTAGAGGGGCCCGAGCGTCGCGACATCGTCCATCCGCTCCGCGGCGCGGCGCTCCGCGAGGATGCGCAGGAGCGCGCCCGCGACATCCTCCTCGGCTGCCGCCCCGAGCGCAGCGGACGTCCAGCCGGGCAGGCAGGGCAGGTCCACCGGGGCGGGTGCACCGACCGCGAGCGCGGGGCGGCCCGCGAGGAGCGCCCGGGGATCCCCATCGACGGAGAGGACGACGGGGTCCGCGTCCGGAAGGTCGAGCGTCCGCTCGCGCACGCCGGCGGGGCGGATCACGGCGCAGGCGGCCGCCGCGGCGCCCGCACGGCCGACGGCTGCGCGGCGCAGCGCGTCGCCGGTCCGGATCCCCGCGAGCGGGACGGCGAGGTCCCAGGCGAGGGTCTTGGCGACCGCGAGCCCGACGCGCAGGCCGGTGAAGCTGCCGGGTCCGGTCGCGACCCCGATCGCGGCGATCGTGCGCAGGCCGCCCGGTATCTCCCCTGCGAGCGCCGCGAGGAGGCCGGGCAGGCCGGTCCCCGCGTCGCGGCCGGCAGGGGCCCGCAGCGCGCGGCGCAGCCCGCCGTCCAGGTCCCCGACCGCGACGCGCGTGACGGACCCGGAGGTATCGATCGCGAGCAGGGTCATGCCCGCGCTCCATGTGCATCCGCCCATGCGGCGGCCCGGTCCAGCCAGGCTCGGTAGCGGGCATCCGTGGCGGCGAGGTGGACGAGCCGCCCGCCGCCCGTGGCCGGGAGAAGGGCGATCTCGATCGCGCCCGGATCCGGGGCGGCCCCGAGGCGGTCCGCCCACTCCACGAGGGTCACGGACGTCGCGCCCGCGTCGACGTCGAGGAGGCCGGCCGCCTCCGCATCCGCGGCGTCGGAGCAGCGGTAGAGGTCCTGGTGCCGCAGGGCGATGCGACCGGCGTACGCATGCTCGAGGGTGAAGGTCGGGCTGGTCACCGGCTCACGCACGCCGAGCCCCCGGGCGAACCCCTGCGCGAAGCGCGTCTTCCCGGCGCCGAGCGGGCCACGCAGCGCGACCCGGTCGCCGGGCTGGGCGACCAGGGCGAGCGTGGCAGCGAGGTCCCGCGTCTCCGCCTCGGACCGGGTGCGGAGCCGGACCTCCGCTTCCGTGGCGGTCGTCCGGGCGGCATCGTGCCCGGGCCGGCTCACCCAAGGCGCTCCAGGTCCGCCAGCGGCACGATCCGCCGCCGGACCTCCCCGTCCGGCGACGCCTCCTCGATGAACCCGGCGGGCTGGTAGCCCGCTGCGCCCATTCGGACGGGTCCGGCGAGCCCGACGAGGCGGACGACACGGCCCGCCGATTCCCCGGCCGTCAGGAGCGCCATGCCGGCCGTGTCCGCGGGCGTGGGCGGGGTCGGCGCGTCGGGCGCAAGGACGATGAGCTTCGCATCCGGCAGCAGGCCGGCGACGGAGCCTTCGGCCGCCGCGAGCCGCTCCCACACGGGCTCCGGCACGATCCGCCGGCCGTAGCCGTCGAGCGCGATGAGGGCGAAGGGGGCGGCGACGTTCAGCGCGGCGCGCTGGCGCAGGTCGGAGCCCGCGAGCTGTGCCAGCTCCCGGCCGACGATGCCGCCGCAGACGATCCCGGCGACACCGATCGCGCGTGCGCGCGTCAGCGCCTCGATGTCCACCCGCGCCCCCGCGACGAGGATCGATCCCGCGGCGGCGATGTCGATCGCGGCGGCCCGCAGCTCCGCATCCGGCGACGGGACGCCGAGCACGATCCGCCCGTGGACCGGCTCCCCCCAGCCGATCCGCCCGGCCAGGCCGGTCCCCTCCGCGTGGACGACGATGCGACCGGGTCCGACCTCGGTCACCACGCCCGCGATCGGCGAGAGGACGACCTCGGGCGCGCGCCCGAGCGCCACCCGGGCGGTCCCGTCCGGCCCGACGTCGAGCAGCCGCGCGCGATCGCCCGGCTGGACCGGCGTGCGATTGAGGAAGCCGCCCGCGAGGAACGCCGGGTCGATCGCGGCACCGGGGGCGAGATCGAGGAGCTCGCCGCGCGCCGGCACCTCGAGGAGGACCGTCTCGCGGCACCGCTCGGCGATCGGCTGGCCGGCCGCGACGCGCTCGCCCTCCGCGACATGCGCGCCGTCGGCGGGATGGAGGCGGAAGGTCGCGACCGGGTCACGCACGACCGACAGGGCACGCGCGAGGAAAGCCGACGGCGGCGGGACGGCGACGGGCAGCGTCATGCCTCGAGCGGCCCCCACGCGGGCTGCTCCCATGCCTCGAGGAGCGCACGCCGTCGCTCTGCGCGGTCCGGCAGCAGAAGCGGGATGGGGCGGCCGTCCACGAGTAGCCCGCCGAGCCCGCCGTTCACCTCCCAGGTCCGGACCTCCTCCCGCGCGGCGCGCATGCCCGCGGAGCGGATCGCGACGTCCGCGCGACCCGTCACGCCCGGCGGCAGGTCCACCACGCGCAGCTCCTCCGCCGCGAGCGGGACCTCGCGGGCGCCGAACGGCGTCGCGAGCGAGAGGAGACCGCCGCTGCGCTCGCCCTCGGGGAGGTCCGGGATGCCGAGGGTCGTCCCCACGGGCAGGAGCAGGTCGTCGAGCAGGTCCCCGAGGCTCCGGCGGCGGTCGGCCGCGGAGGGCAGCGTGCCGATCGGTGCGAGGATCCGGGCGTGGTCGGCGAGGACCACCCGTGCGCCGGGGCGCCGGAGCGTGTCCGCGACCGCCAGAAGGGTCGCGGGCGGCGGGACGGCGCCCAGGACGCCGCCGGAGAGGAGCAGGACCGGGGCAGGCGGAGCCTCGGGGTCCGGTGCGGCGGCGACCTGCCAGGCGGCGTCGATGCGCTCGAGGGCACCGCGGAGCGCCGCGAGACGGAGGCGCGGGCCGTCGCCCGTGGTGTCGCGCCAGGGCTGCAGGGCGAGGTTCCGGAGGCGGTCATGGAGCGTGAACGGGTCCGAACGGAGCGAGCTCCAGCGGACGATCGCGTCGAGGGCGGCCTCGTCGGCGATGCTCTCCGCGGGCACGAGGGCGCCGCGGGTCGTCACGAGGTGGACGAGGGCACCGTCCGGCTGGACATGCACGCGCGCGCCGGCCGCGTGGCCGATGTCGATCGCGTCGAGGTCGCAGCCGAGCAGGTCCGCGAGCGACGCGACGCCGGCGGCCCAGGCGGCACGGCCGTCGGGGATCGCGCCGGCAGGACCCGCGCCGCGGCCGGCGAGCTCGAGGAGGACGGCGCGCAGGCCGGGGTCGCGCGCAGGCGGCAGGTCGCCGGGCGGCGGCAGGTGGAGGACGCGATCGGCGGACACGGACTCGACGATCTCCGTCGGGACGCCACAGGCGAGGACGCGCAGCTCCGGACGACGCGCCGCGATCGCCCCGATGAGCGCGGCAAGGCGGGGCAGCGCCGCGCGCTCGTCCGCCTCGGCAAGGTCGCCCGTCGCCACGGCGACGGCCGGGATGGCGGCATCGAGGAGCAGCTCGGTGGCAGCCAGGACCTCGGCATCGCCCGGCAGGACCGCGCCCGCGACCTCCCAGCCTGCCGCCGCGAACGCACCGCGCACGCCTGCGAGGCTGCGATCGGACGTGCCCGCGCAGACGACACGCGGGGCGGCCGCGGTCGCGCAGGCAAGGCGGAGCCAGCCTGCCCACGCCTCCGGCTCGCCGAGCAGCCCCGGGTCCACCGCGACGACGCGCGCGACGAGGTCCGCGAGGAGCGCGTCGGGATCGGCATCGTGGGGCACCGCGCCCGCGGCGAGCAGCCGGTAGCGGCCGTCCACGGGGGCGATGAGCGCCGCGGCCGTGGTGGCGGCCCCGCGGTCCACGGTGAAGAAGGCGAGCGAGCTGGAGGTCACCGGGGCATGGTAGCCGTACCGCCGTCGCGGGTCCGGCGCCTCAGACGTCCGCCGCGGGACGGTCGCCCGCGAGCGTCCGCACCCCATCGCCCGCGGGGTGCCGATGGATCCGCGGCAGACGCCGCGACAGGGTGGCGAGGACCTCCCACGGGATCGTCCCCCGCCGCTCGGCGAGCTCACCGGCGCCGATCCGCTCGTCTCCCTGGTCGCCCAGGAGGACGATCTCGTCATCGATGCCGGCCTCGGGGATCGCGGTCACGTCGACCATCAGCGCATCCATCGCGATCGACCCGACGATCGGCGCGCGCCGCCCGTGGACGAGCACCTCCGCCCCCGGGCCGGTCGTGCGGGAGTAGCCGTCCCCGTAGCCGAGCGGGACGGTGGCGATCCGTGACGTCCGCTGTGCCACCCAGCGGCCCCCGTACGAGACCGGCGTACCCGGCGGGACCTCCAGGATGCGGATCGGACGCGCCCGGAGCGAGAGCGCCGGCCGGAGCGCGGCCGCGGCGGCGGCACGGTCGGGCGCGGCATGGAGACCATCGGGGAGGACGCCGTAGACGGCGATCCCCGGGCGGATGAGCTCGAGCGGCGGCACGCCGCCGGCGATCAGCCCGCCGCTCGCCGCGAGGTGGCGGACCGGGACGGCCACGCCCGCCGCGCGCAGCGAGGCCTCCGCCGCAGAGAGCGCCGCGACCTGCCGCGCGATGCCGGCCGGGTCTCCGGGGACCGCGATGTGGCACCAGAGCCCCGCCAGCACGTTGCCACCCGCTGCCGCGTGGGCGGCAGCCGCCGGGCCGGCCTCGGCGGGCAGCACGCCCATCCGCGTGAGCCCGGTCTCCAGCTCGAGGTGCACGCGCAGGAGGGGCGCCCCGGGTCCGCGCCGCCGGCCCCAGGCGGCGACCGCGGCGACGCCCGCGGGGGTGGAGACCGCGGGCTCCACGGCGAGCCGCGCGAGCTCGTCGAGGGCATCCGGCGGCGGCGGGTAGAGCAGGAGCAGCGGCAGCTCGATGCCCGCCTCGCGCAGGAGGAAGGCCTCGTCCACCGTCGCGATGCAGGCGGCCGCGACACCCGCCTCGGCGAGCGTCCGCGTCACCGCCTCGATGCCGTGGCCGTAGGCATCCGCCTTCACCACGGGCGCGACGCGCGACCCGTCCGCGAGACGCGTGAGGATGGCGACGTTCGCCGCGATCGCGTCGTGGTCGATCTCCAGCCACGCGCGCTGGTTCAGCGTCGCCGGGTCGATCCGCGGAGCGCTCACGCCGGCCCTCCCGCCCGGGTCTCGGCGCCGAAGCCGATCGGCCGCCGCTCGCGGCCGAGGACCAGGGCCCGGCGCACCCGCGGCAGCTCCGCGAGCAGGTCGGACGCGAGCAGCCCGGCGTCGCCCGTGCGCGCGGCGACCGCGGAACCGGCAGTCGCGTGGAGGTGGACACCCGCGAGCGCGGCGTCACGGGGGGCGAGGCCCTGGGCGAGGAGGGAGGCGATCACGCCCGCGAGGATATCGCCGGTCCCCGCCGTCGCGAGCGCGGGGTTCGCCGCGTCCGTCACGGCACAGCGTCCGTCCGGCGCGGCGACGACGGTGCGGGCGCCCTTGAGGACGACGACCGCGCCGGTCGCCTCCGCGAGCGCTGCCGCGCCCGCTCGGCGTGCGCCGTCGTCCGGGTCGGGCGGGCGGCCGTCGAGGCGGGCGAGCTCACCCGGGTGGGGCGTGAGCACGAGCGGACGCCGCCGACCGGCGGCCCAGCCGGGAGAGGCCGCGAGGACGGCGAGCGCCTCCGCGTCGAGCACGGCCGGGATCGCGGGCGGCCCCTCCCCTGCGACGAGCCCGCGCACCAGCGCCGCGGTCGCGGGGCCCGGGGCCAGGCCGCAGCCCACGACGAGCGCGTCCGCCCGGCGCGCCGCGAGGGCAGCGAGCGCGGGCACCGGGTCGGGGACGTAGGGGGCAGCCTCCGGGAGCGCGGGCGTGACGAGCTCGGGGACGCGGCGTGCGAGCTCGGCGCGGAGCGTCGCGGGGAGCGCGAGCGCGACGAGGCCGCAGCCTGCGCGGAGGGCTGCCGTGCCCGCGAGGAGCGCAGCGCCCGCGTACTCGGGGGAGCCGCACACCGCGAGCACCGTCCCGAACGTCCCCTTGTGACCATCCTCGGGGCGCTCGGGCAGCAGCGCGGCGACCGCGGCGTCATCGATCGGCTCCGCGGGCCGCATCAGCGCGCCTCGGTCGACCGGTCGGCAGCGCCGGTCCCGCCCGGGTCACCCGCCGTGGCGAGGCCGTCGCCCGCCACCGACCCGGGCTCTGCCGGCAGACCGGCCCCCGCGGCGTCCGCCTCCGCCGCACGCGCGGCGCGCTCGAGGGCACGGACGCGGTCGATCCGGGCGAGGATCGCACGCTCGCGGTCGTCCAGGCGCGCCTCGACATCGACCGGGAAGACGAACGTGCCGCCGCGTGTCCGGATGCCGAAGGCGATGGCCACCGCGAACTCGCGCTCGTGGCTGATGGAGACCGCGACCCGCTCCATGCCGAGCTGGTCGGCCCGCCGCAGCGCGCGGTCGTGGAGTCGGACGGTCGGCTGGCCGGTCGGCAGCCGGACGATCTCGATCTCCCGCCAGCCGACACCACGGACGCCGAGCCCGAGCACCTTGCTCACCGCCTCCGTCGCAGCCCAGCGGCCGGCGAGGGTCTCCGGCCGGTCGCGGACGTAGGCGGCCTCGGCGTCCGTGAGGATCCGCGCCGGGAAGCGCGCGCCGTGCCGGGCGAGCGCGGCGGTGATCCGGGGGACGCTCACGATGTCGATGCCGAGCTCGGTCGTCCCCTCCGGCGCCACGACGGGGATGCTCATCGCCCGTCCTCGCCGTGGCGGGCGCGCACGCCGTGCTCAGCCACGGGGCGCGACCGGCGTCCCGAGCCGCTCCCGCGCCAAGTCGATCAGGCCGTCCGCGATCCGGGCGATCCGAGCGCCGTCCTCGCCCTCCGCCATCACGCGCAGCACAGGCTCGGTGCCCGACGCGCGGACCAGGAGCCGCCCATCCGGCCCCAGCTCGGCCTGCGCGTCCGCGATCGCCGCGGTGAGCACCGTATCCGACGCCCAGGCGGCAAGGCGGGCGACCGGTACGGCCCGCTGGACCTGCGGCAGGAGCTCGATCCGGGCCGCGAGCGCGGAGACGGGAAGCCCGGTCCGGGCGACGATCCCCGCGAGCGCGAGCGCCGTGAGGATGCCGTCACCGCACAGGCCGTGCTCGGGCAGGATGATGTGGCCGCTCTTCTCCCCGCCGACCGCTGCGCCGGTCCGCACCATCTCGTCGAGGATCCAGCGGTCGCCCACCGGCGTCTCCACGACGCGTCCGCCCGCAGCCGCGATGGCGCGGCGCAGGCCCCCGTTGGAGAGGATGCTCACGACGACGGTGCCCGCGCCCGGGTGCCCGCGCTCCAGGCGGTCGAGGGCGAGGATCCCGATGAGGCGGTCGCCATCGACCACCGCACCCGTCTCGTCGACCGCGACACACCGGTCCGCGTCCCCGTCGAATGCCACGCCGAGGTCGCCCCCCTCGGCCCGGACGATCGCCGCGAGGGCCTCGGGATGCGTGGCGCCGCACCCCTCGTTGATGTTCGCGCCGTCAGGCGACGCATAGTGCACCCGGACGGAGGCGCCGGACGCCGCAAGGATCGGGCCGGCCTCGCCGGACGCGGAGCCGTGCGCGGCATCGACCGCGATCCGCAGATCCGCGGGCAGGGCGCGCGCCACCGCAAGCCGGTCTGCCCGCCACGCATCGAGCGCCGTCGGATCCACGCGCATGCGACCGATCGCTGCGTTCCCCGGGCCCGGCCGCGCGGGATCGGCGTCCATCCGCTCCTCGAGGGCCTCCTCGCGCTCCTCGTCGAGCTTGAGCCCACGGGGATCGAGCACCTTCAGGCCGTTGTCGGGGGCCGGGTTGTGGGACGCGGAGACCATCACGCCCGCCCCGTGCGCCCGTCGCGCCACCGACCAGGCGAGCGCCGGCGTCGGGCAGATGCCCACATCGACGACATCGCGCCCGCCTGCCA
>JBJTJV010000285.1:0-12655 GCA_046352645.1 Chloroflexota bacterium
GAAGCGGTCTGTGTCGTTCGTGCGCCCCGTACCTCGGCCCTGGTGCACGGCCCGCGTGCGCCGGAAGCGACCCGAAAGTCCTGCTCCCGGGTCGCCGATAGTAGCAGGGAACCCCGCAGAGGAGAAGCGTCAGCCTCCGAGCGCGGACGCGTTCGGCACGCCGATGATGTTGTAGCCGCCGTCCACGTAGAGGACTTCTCCGGTGACTCCGCGCGACAGATCCGAGCACAGGTAGCGCGCAGCGTTGCCGCAGTCCTCGATCGTGACCGGACGGCGGAGCGGGGTGATCTCCGCGAACTGCCGGTGGAGCGTCTTGAAGCCGCTCACGCCGGAGGCGGCGAGGGTGCGGATCGGTCCCGCGGAGATCGCGTTCACCCGGAGGCCTGCGGGGCCCAGGTCCACCGCGAGGTAGCGGACGGATGCCTCCAGCGCCGCCTTCGCTACGCCCATGACGTTGTAGTTCGCGACGACCTTCTCGGCCCCGTAGTAGGTGAGCGTGACGATCGAGCCACCATCGCCCATGAGCGGGCGCGCGGCGCGCGCGAGCGCGACGAGCGAGTAGGCGGAGACGTCCATGGCGAGCGCGAAGCCGGCGCGCGACGTGTCGAGGAACTGCCCCTCGAGATCCTGGCGGTTCGCGAAGGCGAGCGCGTGGACGAGGATGTCCAGCGTACCGTGCCGCGCCTGCCAGGCGTCCATGACGCGGGCGATCTGCGCGTCGTCCTGCACGTCGCAGGGCTCCACGAAGTCCGACCCGAGCTGCGCGGCGAGGGGGCGGACCCGCTTCTCGAGGAGCATCTCCATCGAGCTGCAGCCGACCGTCGCACCCTCGGCGTGGAGCGCCTGTGCGATCCCCCACGCGATCGAGTGATCGTTGGCGACGCCGAAGATGAGCGCCTTGCGGCCGTCGAGCAGACCCATCCGTTCTTCCTCCCTGTGGGCGGATAGCATCGCATCCCGCAGCACGCGATGGGTGGAGGCACGGATGAAGCTCAGGTTCCTCGGCGCGGCGACGACGGTGACCGGGTCGCAGTTCCTGCTCACGACGGACCGCGCGCAGGTGCTCGTGGACTGCGGGATGTTCCAGGGCTCCCCGTCGGAATCGGCGCGGAACCGGGTCCCGCTCACCTACGACCCGGCCTCGCTCGACGCGGTCGTGCTCACCCATGCCCACCTCGACCACTGCGGCTACCTCCCGGTGATCGTCCGGGAGGGGTACGCGGGGCCGGTCTGGGCGACGCGGGCGTCCACCGAGCTCGTGCGGCTCGTGCTCCTCGAGTCCGGCAAGGTCCAGGCGGAGCAGGCGAAGGCGCAGCGCCGGCGGGCGAAGCGCGCGGCGGCGGAGGCGGCGGCCACGGGTAGTGGTGCGCGCCCGCACCGCCGGCCGGAGGCGGACGACCACGACCTCGAGCGCGCCATCCGCAACCAGCCGCCGGAGCTCGACACGACGCGGATCGCGCCGCTCTACGACGTCGCCGAGGCTGACCGCGCCTGCGCGCTCCTGCGGGGCGTGGACTACGCCCAGCCGCTGACGATCGCGCCCGGGGTGACCGCGACCCTCCACGACGCGGGCCACATCCTCGGCTCCGCGATCGTCGTGCTCGACGTGGAGGAGGGCGGGGAGACGCGGCGGATCGTCTTCTCCGGCGACCTCGGCCGCCCGGGCACGCCGATCCTGCGCGACCCGGCCCGGATCCTCGGCGGGGCGGACGTCGTGGTGATGGAGACGACGTACGGGGGGCGCGAGCATGAGGAGGCCGGCGAGGCCCGCCGCCTGCTCGCCGAGATCGTCAACGAGGCGGTCCGCGGGCGCGGGGTCCTGCTCGTGCCCGCGTTCGCGATCGGCCGCACGCAGGAGATCGTCTGGGAGCTCGACCGGCTCGTCTCGGCGGGCACGATCCCCCACGTCCCCCTCTACCTCGATTCGCCGATGGCGAGCTCGGCGTCCGACATCTACCGGCGCTACCCGGGCTACTACGACGAGGAGACGCTCGCCCTCCTGCACGCGGGCGAGACGCCGCTCGACTACCCCGGCCAGACGGTCGCCACGGACACGGCGTCCTCGCGGGCCATCGCGAAGCGGCCGCGCCCCATGATCGTCGTCGCCTCGTCGGGGATGCTCACGGGCGGGCGGGTCGTCCACCACCTGCGTGAGCTGATCGACGATCCGGCGGCGACGCTCCTGTTCGTGGGCTACCAGGGGGAGGGGACGCTCGGCGCGCACCTCCAGGCGGGGGCGAAGCAGGTCTGGCTGGACGGGGAGCTGCGGCCGGTCCGCTGCAGCATCCGGCCGATCTCCGGCGTCTCCGCGCACGCGGACGAGAGCGAGCTCCTCGACTGGGTCGGGCGGTTCGCGGTCGCGGAGCGCAAGCCGCGCGTCGTCTTCCTCGTCCACGGCGACCCGGACGCCGCGGAGGCGATCGAGCCGCGCATCCGTGCGCTCGGGCTGGCGACGCACCGGCCCGCGTGGCGCGAGGAGGTCGTCCTCCCCTGACGGCGCTCCCCGCCGCCCGTCAGTGGGGGTGGTCGTCCCCGTAGACGCCCGCCATCCCCGCGGCGCTGTCCGGCGGGATGTCCACCGGCCGGACGCCGCGGAGCGCAGGGGCGGATGCCCGCCACCGCATGGGGCGCGGCCGGAGCGCGGCCGGGCCCAGCGGATCGCGCGGGAGCGACGCGCGCCACGCGGCCCAGGCGCGCCCCTGCGGCAGCCGCAGGATGCCATCCGCGCCGGGTCCGGCCACGGCGGGGGCGCTGCCCGTCAGCCTGATCGTCCACTGGGCGCGCGGCACGCCCCGGTCCGCGACCGTCCGTGACGTCCGGTCGCGGATGTCCAGCAGGAGCGTGAAGTCGCCCGTGCCCGGTGGCAGCGGCAGGTCCGCGAGGAGCACGTCGGTCGTGGCGCCCGGCGCGAGGCCGTCCGCGACGGGCGCGCTGCCGACGAGCACGCCGCGGACCGGGCGGGCGTGGTACGGCCCGTCGGCCTGCACGATGCGCGCCTCGAGGGTCCAGCCGCGCGCGGCGGCGGTGCCGGTGTTCCGGACGCGGACGGGCACGTCGATCGCCGAGCCGGCCGGCGCGTCGGTCGGCGGCGCCGGTACCTCGATCCGCGCGGCGCGCGTGCGCTCGGACAGGAACCGGGCGATGCCCTCGAAGTAGGCCGCGGCGAGCGCGCTCCGGGCGGCCGGCCGGCTCAGGACGCGGAGCTCGGGCGGATGGTCCATGAAGAGCGATTCCACGAGCACGGAGGGCATGAGCGCCGGCCGCGGCATCAGCCGGGGCTGCCACGGGCGGATCGAGGCGAAGTGCCAGAAGCGGACCCCCCGGTCGACGGGGCGCCAGGCGCGGGAGCGGAACGGTGCGAGATGGCGGAGGTGCGCGGCCTGGATCAGCCGGGCGAGCCGCACCCCTTCCGGGGTCCACGTGCGCTCGCGGCTCGTGTACGTCTCCGTGCCGTGGACGCAGTGGCAGCCGTAGGCGTTGTTCATGAGGGTGACGAAGACGTCCGCGCGGGCGCTGTTCGCGATGTCGTTGCGCGCCACGAGCTCGTCCGTGTGGTCGGTGGTGCCGTTCCCCGTGACGTCGCTCCGCGGGCGGTTCACGGCGACGTCGCGGTCGCGGGTGACGACGACGCGGATGCCGCTCGCCGTGAGCATGGCGGCGAGCTCGCGGCCGATCGCGAGGTTGGCCTCGGCCTCCGTGCGGCCGCCGTAGACGGCACCCGGGTCCGGGCCGCCGTGGCCCGGGTTCAGCGCGACGACGATCGCGCCGGGAGCCGGCACGGAGAGGGGGGTGGTCGCGACCGCGATCGGCACGCCCTCCTCCACGCTGCCGTCCGGGCCGGTGGCGACCACCCGGACCTGATACGCACCCGGCGGGACGGGGTCGCCGTCGGGATCGCGGCCCGCCCAGCGCCAGGTGTGCGTGCCCGCGTCGAGCGGGACGCCCGCGGCGAGGGTGGCGACGGTTCGGCCGTACCAGCCGGCGATCGCGAGGTCGACGGTGGCGGGCGCGGCGAGCGTGACCGTGATGCGGATCGCCGCGCCCGGCCCTCCGGCGCCCGGGACGAGCGGAGAGCCCGCGGCCACCAGCCCGACCGGCGCAGGCTCGGCGGCGCGCAGGCCCTGCGTCGGCGCGACCGGTGCGGCGAGCAGGAGCGCGGCCAGGAGAAGCACGGCGCCGACACGCTCGCGGTGCCGTGCCTGCGCGGGTGCGGGCATGGCCCGAGTCTAGCGAGGGGCCGCGGGCAGGCGCGCGCGGGCGGGCATGAGCGACCGAGCGAGCGGCCGGGCGGACGCCCCGGGACGATGGTCCCGGTGACCCCGGACGCCCGCGTGGGCTAGATTCCGGAGCGATGCCGCTGCTTCCGCACCACCCTGGTCCGACCCCGCGCCCGCAGCCGACCCGGCCGCGGCGCCTCACCTGCGCCGTGCTCTGCGCCCTCATCGCGTCGGCGCTCGTCGGATCGGCGGCCGCGGCCGCCCCGGGGCGCGCCGCCGGCGGCCCCGTCGCGCGCTACATCGTCACGCTCGATGCGCCCGCGGGGGTGAGCCGTGCGGAGGCGCGCCGGATGGGTCCCGCGGCCGAGCGCGCGCTCGTGGCGGAGCGGGCAGCCTCCGTGCTCGCGCGGACGGACGCCCTCGCGGCCGGCGTCGGCTTCCGTCCGATGCAGCGGTACGCATGGGCGACCGCGGGCTTCACGGCGCGCCTCGACGCCCGCCAAGCGGCGGTGCTCGCGCGGACGCCCGGCGTGCGCTCCGTCGTCCCCGACCGGCCCGTCCGGCTCACCGCGCAGGTGACGCCGGACCCGGTCCGCCGCGTCGGCGCGGTGGTGGACGGTCCTGCGCCGTCGATCGACGTGAACGTCGCGATCGTGGACACCGGGATCTCCACGTGGGAACCGGGTGATGGCTGGGTCCACGACGGCGAGCTGCGCATCGCGGGCGGGGTGAACGCGACGGGCGGCGGGGGCTCCTGCGCGACGCGGACGAGCGCGCCTGCCGCCTACGCGGACACGAACGGCCACGGCACGCACGTGGCGGGCATCGTGGGTGCGATGGACAACACGATCGGCGCGGTGGGGGTGGCGCCCGGTGCGCGTCTCTGGTCCGTGCGCGTTTTCTCGGGCACGAGCGGATCCACCTCGAGCGTCATCTGCGGGCTGGACTGGATCGCCCACCACAACGCGACGGCCGCCACCGAGGACCGGATCGCGGTGGTGAACATGAGCCTCGCGGGCATGGCCTGGACGCCGGAGCGCGGCTGCGCGAACCCCGCCGTCGCGGGGATGGAGCGGGCCGTCTGCACGGTCGCGCAGACCGCGCTCGTCGTCGTCGCCGCGGGCAACTCGTCGGAGGACGCGTCGGGCATCGAGCCCGCGCTCTACTCGGTCGCGTTCACCGTCTCCGCGATGGCCGACTACGACGGCCTGCCCGGCGGTCTGGCGCAGCCCACGTGCAGCGTGGCCGGCCGGACATCGCCGGACGACGCCTGGGCCCACTTCAGCAACTTCGGCCCCGCCGTGGACATCACCGCCCCCGGTGTCTGCGTGCCGTCCACGGACATGTCCACGAAGGGTGGCCTCGTCACCATGAGCGGGACGTCGATGGCGACCCCGGTCGTGGCCGGTGCCGCGGCGCGCTACCTCGCCGAGCATCCCGGGACCACGCCGGCGGAGCTCCGGACGCGCCTGGTGGAAAGCGCCGGGTTCGACTGGGACGCCGCGACCGACCCGGACGCGGACCCGGACCGGCTCGTGGACGTGGCCGCGCTCCTCGCGACGACGCCCGGCTTCACGCTGTCGGCCACACCTCCGGTCGCCGCGGTGCGCCCCGGTGCGGCTCTGCCCATCGACGTCGCGATCTCGCGCCGAGGCGGCTACGCGGGCACGATCGGCCTCGGTACGGAGCCGCTCCCGGCGGGCATCACGGGTGCGTCGTGGTCGGGCGGCGGGAGCGTGGGCGCGGCGGGGATCGCCGCGCTCCTGACGGTCTCCGCGGGGCCGTCCGCGCCGGACGGGACGCGGACGGTGACGCTCACGGGGAACGGGACCGGCGGCGCCGAGGCCACGACCACGATCGACGTGGTGGTCGACGGGACGGCGCCGGCCGCCGGCGATCCGTGGCCGGAAGCGGCATTCGCCGCGGGCACCTGGTCGAAGAGCGCTGCGGTCCGCCTTGCCTACGCGACCGAGGATGCCGGGAGTGGCGTCCGGGGCGTCACCGTGCAGCGGCTCACGGGGAGCGGCTGGACGGCCATGGCCGGGTCCTCCGCGACACGGACGAGCGCGAGACGGACGCGGCGCCCGTCACCCGGTCGTCCGGCTGGCGCGTCGTCTCCTCCGCGGCCGCGAGCGGGGGCCGGGTCCTCGCGGCGGGCAGCGCAGGGCGGCGGATCCGCCTCGCCGCCGCCGGCCGGAGCTTCGCGCTCGTGGCGCAGACCGGCGCTGCCGCCGGTCGGATCCGCGTCCGCATCGACGGCGCCGTGGTGGCGACGGTGGACCTCGGCGCCCAGCCGACTGCGAGCCGGAGGCTCGCGTGGCGCAGCGGGGCGCTGACCCCCGGCCCCCACGTCATCGTCATCGAGACGCTCGGCGGCAGCGTCCGCCTGGACACGCTCCTCGTCCTCTCCTGAGCGTCCGGCCCCGGCAGGGGTCCGCCCGGACGCGCGGTCCGCGGGTGGCCGCGACCGTCAGCGCAGGCCGGCGCGCAGCTCGGTCGCGCGGCGGTAGAGGGCCGCGTAGCGGGCGGCGGGGCCCGCCCAGGAAGGGTCGGCGGACATGCCGTTGCGCAGGAGCGTGCCCCGACGGACCGGATCCGCGAGGGCCACGATCGCCCGTCGGACGGCATCCGCGAAGGCCTCGGGCTCCTCCGCGTCGAAGACGAAGCCGTTGCCGGCGGCGGGATCCGCATCCGCGTCGCGGATCGTGTCGGCGAGCCCGCCGGTCCGCCGGACGACGGGCACGGTGCCGTAGCGGAGCGCGATGAGCTGGCCCTGCCCGGACGGCTCGAAGCGCGAGGGCATGAGGAAGAGGTCGGCGCCCGCGTAGATCCGGCGCGCCTCGTCGCGGTCGAAGCGGTCGAGGAGGACGACGCGTCGGGGGTGGCGGGCGGCGAGGACGCGCAGGTCGCCCAGGAGACGCTCATCCCCGGTACCGAGGACGATGAGCCGCGCGCCGTCGGCGACGAGGTCGGGCGCCGCGGCCGTGACGAGGTCGAAGCCCTTCTGGGGGTCGAGCCGCCCGACGAGACCGAGGATCGGCCCGTCGGGGTCGAGGCGGTGCCGGGCGGCGAGGTCGGCACGGCAGGTCGCCTTCCCGGACAGGTCGGCGAGCGAGTACGTGGCGGCGAGGGCGGCGTCGCGGGCGGGGTCCCAGAGCCGCGTATCGAGGCCGTTGAGGATGCCGCCGTAGCGGTCGCCGCGCTCCGCGAGGACATCGTCGAGGCCCGCGCCGAAGGCGAGCGTGAGGGATTCCCGGGCGTACGTGGGGCTGACGGTGTTCACGATGTCCGCGCCGCGCACCGCCTCGCGCAGGAGGTCCACGCCGTGGCGGTCGCCGACGTCGTCCGGGAGGTCCAGCGCCCAGGCACGGTCGCGGGGCACCCAGCCGTGGTAGGCGAGGTTGTGGCAGGTTAGGACGGTCGCGGTCCGGGCGAGGAGCGGGTCGAAGCGGTAGCGCGCGTCGATCGAGAGGAGCGCGGGTCCCGCCTGCCAGTCGTGGCCGTGGAGGACGTCCACCGGGCGCGCCTCGGCGCGGATCGTCTCGAGCGCGGCACGCCCGAGGAGCGTGAAGCGGAGCGCGTTGTCCGGGTAGTCGCCGTCCGGGCCGCCGTAGTACCCGTCGCGGTGGAAGGATGGGTCGTGCTCCACGAAACGGATGCGGTAGCCGTCGGCAGCGCCGCTCCGCACGGTCACGGGGATCCGGCGCACGGGATCGGGGCTGCCGGGCTCCACTCCGACGGGGACGCTCACGGTCACCGCCATGAGCTCCGCGGGCCGGCCGTGGAGGACGCGGTAGCGCGGCAGGTAGACGTCGATCTCATGGCCCGCGCGTCCGAGAGCGCGGGCGAGGGCGTCGACGACGTCGGCAAGGCCGCCGGTCTTTGCGAACGGCTCGCACTCGGAGGCCACCATGGCGATGCGCACGGCCGCATGGTAGTCGCTCGTGCCACGCGGGAGCGCGGCACCCGGGCCGGCCGGAGCTAAACCGGTTTTCCTGGCCGTTCTCATGTAGCATCCCGGCTCGTGACCCACCTCTCGATCCCCACGATCCCGGCGTCCGGGCTGCGCCTGCCGCCCCAGCTCCAGGGCCTCGCCCGGCTCGCCACGAACCTCTACTGGACGTGGCACCCGGAGGTGCGCGAGCTGTTCTCGCGGATCGACCGCGCGGCCTGGACGAAGGCGCGCAACCCGATCCCCGTCCTCCAGGCGCCGCGCGACTGGACCGCGCTCCTCGACGACCCGGACTTCATGGTGCTCTACCGCACCGAGCTCGCCCGCTTCGACGCGTACATGGCGGCCGGTGACGGCCACTGGTTCGAGCGCCACCACGGCGCGGAGATCGCCGGGCCGATCGCCTACTTCTGCGCGGAGTTCGGGCTGCATGAATCGCTCGGCATCTACTCCGGCGGGCTCGGCGTCCTCGCGGGCGACCACTGCAAGACCGCGTCGGACATGGCGCTGCCGTTCGTGGCCGTGGGGCTCTTCTACCGCCACGGGTACTTCCGCCAGACGATCGACGCGGACGGCCACCAGGAGCATGCGTACCCGGACCTGGACCCTGCCGGGCTGCCGCTCCTGCGCGTCACCGGCCCGGACGGCGACCCGCTCACGGTCGCGGTCCCGCTCCCCGGACGGACGGTCCACGTCGCGGTCTGGCTGGCCCGGGTCGGCCGCGTGCCGCTCCTCCTGCTGGACACGGACACGCCGCTCAACGCGCCGGAGGACCGGCCGATCACGCACATCCTCTACGTCCGCGGCCGGGAGATGCGCCTCCACCAGGAGCTCGTCCTCGGCGTCGGCGGCGTGCGCGCCCTGCGGGCGCTCGGCGTCGCGCCCTCCGTCTGGCACCTCAACGAGGGCCACTCCGCGTTCATGCTCGTGGAGCAGGCGCGCGAGCGGGTCCTCGCGGGGGACCCGCCGGAGGCTGCGCTGGCGCGCGTGCGCCAGACGGCCGTCTTCACGATCCACACGCCCGTCTCGGCGGGCAACGAGCGCTTCGACGCCGCGCTCGTGCGCCGGGTCGCCGCGCCGGTCCTCGCGGGGACGGACCTCTCCATCGACAGGGTGCTCGAGCTCGGCCGCGGCGTGGACGGCGACCCGGGCCAGTTCGACATGACCGCGTTCTCGCTGCGCCTCAGCCACGGCGCGAACGCGGTCAGCCGGCTCCACGCGGAGACCGCGAACGCGACCTGGGGGGACCTGCCGGGCAAGCGCATCCTCGCGGTCACGAACGGCGTCCACGGCCCGACCTGGGTCGGCCGGCCGATCGGGGGCCTCCTCGAGGGCCTCGGTGCGGACCTCGACCGGATCGACGACGAGACGCCCGCGGACCGCTTCTGGGAGCGCCTCGCCGCGATCCCGGACGGGGCGCTCTGGGCCGCGCACATGGAGCAGAAGATGCGCCTCGCGGAGCTCGCCCGGCGGCGGCTGCGGAACCAGCTCGCGCGCCACGGCGAGGCACCGGACGAGCTCGCCGCGCTCGGCAGCGTGCTCGACCCGTCCGTGCTCACCATCGGCTTCGCCCGGCGCTTCGCGACGTACAAGCGGGCGGCGCTCCTCTTCAGCGACGAGGAGCGTCTGGCGCGGATCCTCTGGGATGCCGAGCGTCCCGTCCAGGTGGTCTTCGCGGGCAAGGCGCACCCCGCCGACCGGCCGGGCCAGAAGGTGATCGAGGAGATCTTCGGGCGCACCCGGTCCGGCCGGCTCAAGGGTCGCGTCCACATCCTCGAGGACTACGACATGCGCGAGGGCCGCTACCTCGTGCAGGGCGTGGACGTCTGGCTGAACAACCCGCGGCGCCCGCTCGAGGCGTCCGGCACCAGCGGCATGAAGGCCGCCATGAACGGCGTCCCGAACTGCTCGATCCTCGATGGCTGGTGGGACGAGGGCTGGGAGCAGACGAACGGCTGGGCCATCGGCGGCCGGACGACCGATCCGGACGAGGGGCACCAGGACTGGCGGGATGCGCAGGACCTCTACCGGCTCCTCGAGGAGGAGATCATCCCCGGGTGGTACGGACGGGACGCGGACGGCCTGCCCCGGCGCTGGCTCGCGACGATGCGCGCGGCGATGGCCACCTCGCTCCGGGGCTTCTCCACGACGCGGATGCTCGAGGAGTACACCGAGCGGCTCTACCTGCCTGCCGCCGCCGCGGGGGCCGCGGCCCGCGGCTGACCCCGCCCGCGCACGACCGGCGCGCGATCAGGCGTCCGCGTCGTCCGGGGTGCCGAGGTGGCGCGACCAGCGGAAGGCCTCGGCGAACCCCAGCCGCGCGTACGTCCGCTCGGCCGCCTCGTTCTCCTCGGCCACGGAGAGCCAGACGAGGCGATGCCCGGTGGCCATCCCCGCCCGGGTGACGATCGTCGTCAGGAGCGTGCCGTACCCCTGCCGACGCCACGGGGCGCGCACGCCGAGGCCGTAGATGCCCGCGACACCGGGGCCCAGCGAGAGACGCGCGACCGCGATCGGCGCATCGTCGAGGTGGACGACGAACGCGCGCAGGTCCCCGGCCGCGAGCGCCGCCGCGAGCGCCGCGCGCCTGCCCTCCGCCTCCGCCCCGGGCAGCCCGAAGATCTCCCGCTCCACCGCCTCGTGCGTGGCGACCGAGCGCGGCTGGACCGCCTCGATGCGCATCCGCGGGTCGAGGTGCGGCACGATCGAGGCGCGCCCGACCCAGAGGACCCGCTCCCGTTGGATGGCGCGCCAGCCGATCCGCTCGAGCGCGTCCGCGAGCCCGATCGGCCGGTCGAGCGGATCGACCACGAGGATCGTGGGCCAGGTCCCCCACCGGCGATAGAGCGCGACGACGCGCGCGAGCGAGGCACGCCACGCCTGGGGCGTCCAGCGGAGCTCCGCGGCGTAGTTCCCGCCGGGGCCTATCCCGTCCTGGCGCACGAGGAGCGCGCCGAGCTGCGGGTCGTCCGTGAACGTCGCGCCGGCGTGGCGGGGGAGCGCGGCGAGCTGGTGCGCGATCGTGCGCAGCTCGTCGGGGCTCGGCGGCGGGACCTCGGGCTCGGCCTCGCCGCGCGGCCGGGCGGTCTCCGGGCGGCGGGCCGGGGTCTCGGGACGGAGCTCGCTCAACGGATCGCCTCCACGCTTCCGGGCAGGGCCGGCTCGATGGTGATGAGCTGGACGGGGCCCGGGATCCCCTGCCCGTTGAGGACGAGGAAGGCATCCCGGCCGTCCGACTCCGGATCGATGACGAGGACGGCCTCGCCGCGTCCCGCCGGTGCGGGCGGGATGGGGACCGGCTCCCAGGGGATCCCCGCGCCGCGGTTGAGCAGAAGGAGGTCCGCCACATCGCGGCGGCTGCGTCCGGCGACGACGTAGAGGTCGCGTCGGCCATCACCGTCCGCGTCCCCGGCCGCGACCGCCTCCGCGCCCGGGACGGGGTGCTCGAGCAGGATCCGCCAGCCGCCGCGCGCGAGCCGGCCGAGCACGCGGACCCGGCTGCCGTCCACGATCGCGATCTCCGGCTCCGGGCCGCCGCCGAGGTCGGCCACCGCCGCCCCCACCACGGAGACGTCGCGGACGACCGCGGGCACGGGCATCGGCACGAGCCGCCCGCCCGCGTTCCGATGCACCCGGAGGAAGGCGTCCTCGGCGGCGCCGATGCCCGCGCACGTCACGAGGTCACGCCGCCCGTCCCCGTCGACATCGGCGGCGATCGCGCAGCCGCCACCGGAGCGCGGGTCGAGCGAACCGGGCGGCATCTCCGTGAACCGCCCGCCGTCATTGCGGAAGAGGCGGGAGCGCGACGGGAGGCCATCCTGGCGCGTGGGGTCGGAGAAGACCGCGAGGTCGGGGTCGCGGTCGGCATCGACGTCGAGGAACACGGCGGCCCGGCCGCGGCCGAACGGGTCCACGAGCCCCGCAGCGTCCGCCCCATCCTGCGTGGCGCCGAGCCGACCCGGATCGATCCAGAGCTCGTTGCGCTTGACGCCAAGGCCGCGCTCCGCGCCCACGGTGCAGAAGAGGTCCGGCAGGCCCGAGCCGTCCACGTCCGCGGCGGCGCAGCCATGGCGATCGACGCGCGGGAAGTCCGGGCCGGGGAGCGGGACGAAGCCCGCGCCGCGGGCAAGGAAGATCCGGAGGGGCGCGGCGTGGGTGCCGATCACGAGGTCGTCACGGCCGTCCCCGTCCAGGTCGCGCACGATGCCGCCGTAGGTCTGGGTATGGAGCGCGAGCCCGCGCCGCGCGGCGTCGTCGCGCACCACCCACGCGCTCGCGGGAGGGGGAGGGACGCGGCGATCCGCGGGCGTCCCGGACGTGCGCGGCCGCACCCGCGGCGACGCCGCAGGCCCCGGCGCGACACCCACCTCGCCGTCGGACGGATCGACGGCCGCAGGGTTCCTCGGACCCCGCGGCCCGGGCACCGCCGGCGCCCGCAGGCCCGCGGGGCAGCGGCGCCACAGGAGCGCTCCGCCACGCGCCCGCC
>JBJTJV010000031.1:0-15200 GCA_046352645.1 Chloroflexota bacterium
GGGCCGGTGCCGGGGCCCGGGGAGGCGTCCGGGGGCGGCAGGCCGGGGTCGGCCGGCCGCGGGCCGCTGCGTGCACCCCAGCCGCGCGCGACCGGCACGAGCGCCGCAAGGACGATGCACAGCGTCGCGGTGAGGACGAGCGTGTCCGCGCGGAGCATGCCGCCCTCGATCCGCGGGTCCATGTTCACGCTGAACTGGAAGCTGTAGTCCCACGTCGGGAGGAGCCCGCCGTAGATGTACGCGAGGCTCGACGGCAGCGGCAGCCCGGAGATGTTCGGCAGCCAGGCGACGAAGAAGAGGGCGGCCGCGACGAGGATGCCGCCCGCCAGCCGGCGCGGATCGCGCGCCCGGACGATGAGCGCGGCGGGCACGAGGAGCGCGAGGAAGGCGAGTGGCGCGATGAGCGTGTCCGCGAGCAGCAGCGAGACCGGCTCGGCGGGCAGCAGGACGCGCGCGGCGACGACCCCGCCGATCGTGGCGAGCGCGGTCACGCCGAGGGCGATCCCCGTCCGGCCGAGGAGGCCACCGCGCTCGCCGGCCGCGGTCGGCTGCGCGGTCTGGACGATCCACGCGGCCACGGTCGCCCCCGCGAGGAGGGCGAGCGCCGCGCCCATCACCTGCGGGCTCAGCCCCACGGTCCGCGTCACCTCCGCCGCGCACTGCGACGCGCCCGCGTTCACCGCCTCCACGCCCGCGATGCCGCAGAGCGGCCCGCGGAGGATCCAGAGGAGCGGCGCGCCGAGAAGGGCGAGCGCAGCACCGTAGCGCGCCACCGCCCAGGCGACGCGCGAGGGTCCGTGCCAGAGCTCGGCGACGAGGTAGGCGAGCGCGAGCACGATCATGGGGATGCTCGTGTAGACGTGGTACTGGAAGGTGGCCCGGTCGATCCGCGCCCACGGGATCCAGAGGGCCAGGAAGAGGACGATGACGAGCGTGAGGGCGAGGCTCCGGCGCGTCCAGGCCGCCCACGCGCAGAAGAGGAGCCCGGCGATGCCGAGCCAGAAGACGACGAGGTTGGCGGTGTCGTAGATCGCGCCGACGCGGCCCTCGGCGAAGCCCTCCTGGTAGAACCAGACGGGCTTGAGGTCCAGGAGCCAGGCCCACCACGGCGAGCTCGCGGCGTGCGTCGCCCGCAGGCCGTCGTGGTAGTCGTACATCCCGAGCGTCAGCTGCCAGAGCGTCTGGCCGCCGTTCCCGGCCGGGAAGCCCGGCCAGAGCTGGTTGCCGAGGTTCGCCCACGGAAGGTAGGCGAGGACGTAGACGGCGACCGGCAGGACCGCGAGGCAGGCGAGCGCGAAGAGCCACGGAACGCCGAGCGCGGCGCCCGGCCGCAGCCAGCCGTCCGGTGCCGGCGCGAGCTCGGGCGCGCCTGGCCGCTCACGGCGGACGCGCGCGAGCGGGCCGATCCCCGCCTGGCCACCGAGCACGCCCGCGACGGCGACTCCGGCGGCCACCATGAGCGTGGCCGCGCCGGCCACGAGGAGCCGGAGCGGCGTGACCGGCCCGGGCTCGGCCGCCGGGTCCGCGGGGACGAGCCAGAGGGCCACGCCCGCGACGATCGCGAGCACGCCTGCGACGGCGGGCAGGCCGATCGCGAAGCGCAGCTCCTCGAGCGTGAAGCGGATCGGGCGGCGGACGATCGCCGCGCCGAGCGCCAGCGTGAGCGCGACCATGACGAGCGGGAAGAACCAGTTGCGCGACGGGTCCGGCACATCGGGTGCGCGCAGGGCAGCGGTGCCGAGCACGCCGGTGATCGCGACCATCCCGGCGAGCGCGATCAGCCGACCGAGCGCCGAGCGCAGGAGGACGAGCAGCGCGAACCCGCCGATCGCGTACGCCGCCACCCACTTGGACGCGAGCGCGAGGCCGAGCAGGAGGCCGATGCCGACGAGGCCCGCGGCAACCTGCCAGGCCCGCTGCCAGCGGCCGGTCCAGAGCCCCGCGAAGAGCGTCGCCGCCGCCACGATGAAGAGCGTCACGTAGACGTCGTTCATGGCGATCCGGGCGTTCGCGTAGAGCATCCCCTCGGCGAGCGCGAGGAAGGCGACCACGAGGGCCACCGCGCGACGCCGGAAGAGGATGCGGGCGAGGAGGAAGAGGAGCGCCGCGGTCAGCGCGCCCGCAAGCACCCCGGGGAGGCGCCAGGCGAAGGCATTGCCGCCGACGCCCACGGTCGCCGTGCGGCCATCCTCCGCGATGGCCACGAGCGCGGTGCGGTCCTCGCCGGGCCGGTCGGGCTGGAGGTCGAGCGCGAGGGCTGTGGGCGTGAAGGGGAGGCGCGCGTCCGCGAAGAGCGAATCCCCGTGCGGCTCGATGACCCAGACGGTCGGTGCGCCGTCCGCCGTCGTCCCCGCGACGTGGACGAGGGTCGCCGTGTCGTTCCACAGGACGGGGCCGCCGGCCCCGGGCAGGACGATCGTGTCACGGGCGATCGGGCCGGTCGCGTCCATGCTCCAGGAGCGGACCTCGCCGTTCGCGGCGACGTAGAGGACCGGCCGGTCCACGCCGCTGCCGAGCAGCCCGACGCCGAGCGCCGGCGTGCTGCCCTCGAGGACGCGGAGGGTGGTGAGCGTGACGGCGTCCACGATCGTGCCGCCGGCCGCGCCGGCGACCGCGAGGGGCGTGACCTGGGTGAACGTCACGCCCGCGAGGCGGCCGTCCTCGATCGGGCCGGTCAGCGTGTCCCGGACGCTGCCGTCCGGCCACGCCCGGAGGATCGCCGTGCCGTCCGCGCCGGGCGCCGCGAGCAGGTCCGCGATCTCCCCTGCGTCGCGCCCGAGCGCCTCCGCGATCCGCCCGCCCGCGTCCGCGAGGTCGCTCATCTCCGCGGGCCGCGCCACGAGGGCTTCCGCATCCGGCAGCACGGCGAGCGCGGTCCCGCCGGGGACGCCGCCCTCGCCGCGGACCGCGCCGGTCTCCCGGTCGAGGCTCACGAGCGTCCCGTCCGTCCGGAGCGCGACGACCACCTCCCAGGTGAGCGCGAGGTCCGCGACGGGCGCGCCCGGCGGCAGCGTGCCGAGCAGCTCCGGCGGGAGGATCGCGTCGGCCGCACCGCTCCGCACGGCGTCCGCGTCGAAGGTGGCGAGGACATGGATGCCGCCCGTCGCGTCGGCGATGTAGAGCTCCTGCGCGTCCGCGTCGAGGGCGAGCGCGGTCGCGGCCGGTCCCACGGGCCCGATCGCGGGGCCGCCGCCGAGGTCCCGGGCATGGACGCCGTCCGCGGCCGCGAACCAGAGCCGGTCCCCGGACCGGCCCGTGACGCCGTCCGCCGCCGCCCGACGGCGCTCCACGACCGCGTCCGTGATGCCCGCGACGCCGAGCGCGCCCGTGCCGGTGACGGTATTGCCGCCGGCGAGCTCCACGCCGGCGGCCATGGCGTACTTGGCGAGGTGCGGGTGCGTGTACTCGTAGATGTCGTGGGGGACGCCGTAGCGCCAGTGCTGGAGGAACTCGAGGGCGGTCCGGGCGTGGTAGACCTCGTCGAAGTACATGCCGTAGGGATGCGCGAGGCCCGCGCCCCGGAGCGCCACGGCGGCGACGAAGACGGCGAGGACGGCGACCGCGTCGCGCCGGGTGAGCGTGCCGCCGCGCTCGCGGGCGAGGCCGGCGCTCCGGTCGGCGCGGATGCGTGGCTGACCGAGGAGGCCGGCGAGCCGCGACCGGCCGATGCCCGCCCAGGGCGAGGCGGACGGGGCGTCGGGGGCGGGCGCCCCGGGGGCGACGGCGTCGTCGGCCGGCGATGGTCCGACGCGGCGCGGGCCGGTGGCCGCGGCACCCGCGGTGGCCATGCCGTCCGCCCGCGGGAGGTCCGGGACGCCGGGCCCCGCGGATACGTCGTCCCCGACGGCGCGGGCGCGGTCGGGCACCGGGAAGCTCCGCACGGCACCTTCGATCTCGCCCGCCGCGAGCGCATACGGGTCCGGCGCGACGCGGCGGCGGAGCTCCCAGCCGATGAGCACGAAGCCGCTCGCCTGGAGCAGCGCGGAGAGGATCACCGGGATCGGCTGGCCGGGCCCGAAGGCGCGCCCGAGCGGGAGGGTGGAGAGGCCGGGCGTGCCGTAGCCCTCGATGGTGAGGATCCCGTGGAGGTTGATGAACGAGCCCGCGGCGACCGCGGCGAGCGCGATCAGCCAGCGCGGCCCCGCGGCGAGCAGGAGCGGCAGGAAGACGAAGACGGGGAAGAGGTACCGCTCGTGGACGCGCGTGGGGAGCAGGAAGAAGGCGAGGCAGAGCCACGCGGCCGCGAGCAGGAGGGTCCAGCGGTCCGGCGTGACGAGGACGCGCGCGAAGGCCCACAGGAAGCCTGCGGCGAGGAGGGCGACACCGATGAGGACGCCGGGGATCGGCCCGAGGAGCGGCACCGTGTCCGGCGACCAGGCGTACGCGAAGGCGAGCGGCGTGGTGCCCCCGGCACCGATGAGCGCCCACGGGTTGTACGCGTTGACGGACAGGTAGGCGTAGCCGCCGGCGGTCTCGGACATCAGCTGCAGGTACTCGACCGGCCCGAGGCCGAAGGGGAGCGCGATGACGAGGAAGACGACGGTGAAGACGAGGGCCGCGCTGACCAGCCGGAGCGGCCCCTGCTCCCGCACGAGCCAGGCCGCGAGGGCGGCCGGCGCCCACGGCCGGACGCGCGGGCCGGAGCCTGCCCGGAAGAGGTGGCGGTGGAGGAGCGTGGCCACGACGAGCGGCGCGAGGACCACGCCGAACTGCGGCTTCACGAGCGCCGCGACCGCGAGCAGGCCCGCGGCGCCCTCGCTGTTCCCCCGGATGAGCGCCGCGACCGCGCAGACCAGGACGAGCGCACCGATGGAATCGGTCTGGCCCCAGAGCGCGGAATCGTAGAAGGTGACCGGGTTGAACAGCCAGGCCGCGGCCGCGAGGAGCGCGAGCGCCTGGGCGCGCCTGCCGGGCCACGTCCAGCCGAGCACGAGCCGGTAGAGGAGGAGCCCGACGAGGATGTCCACCGCGATCGCCGGGAGCTTGATGAGCTCGCCGGTCGCATCCCCGCCGAGCGCCTGCCCCACGATGCCGATCGGCCAGAGCACCCAGAGGTACGCGGGCGGGTAGTCGGACCAGAGCGCGCCGTAGAAGCCGGCGGGGCCGTGGTCGGCCATCGCCAGGGCCCACGCGGTGTAGCTGCCGATATCCGAGCTGAAGCCGGAATCGGGGAAGAGGACGTAGGCGACGACGAGCCGGAGGGCGAGGGCCCCGAGCAGGAGTAGGATGAGTGCCGGGGTCGCCGAGATCGCAGGCAGCGGTCGGCCGGCCGCGCCGACCGCGGAGCCGGACGAGGTCGGGAACACGGTCGGACCGGCCTCCAGGAGCGAGCGGAGAGTGGACGGGAGTATAGCAACGGGCCCCCAGCCGCCCGACCGCCCCGACCCGGACGCCGACCCGTTCGCGCACGTCCCGCCGCAGCCGGAGAGCGCGTCGCCCGGGGCGTCGGCGGAGCCCGCCTCGTCACCCATGGCGACCGCGTCCGGGAGCCCCGTGCCGGGCGGGCCGCCGAGCCCCGGGCAGGCGCGCGCGGCGGGCCGCCGCGGGGCGCGTCGGCGCCGGCGGGCACGCGACGAGCGGACGCTTCTCGGTCGCGCCCTCGACCGGATCGACCCGCGGCTCGTGATGCTCGGCTTCTTCGCGCTGGCGCTCTTCGTCTACCTCTCCAGCAACCCGCGCCGGATCGACTTCTACGACCACTTCACGTGGCAGGCCGCGGCCTGGCTGGAGGGGAACGTGGCCATCCGCTGGCCGGTCTTCGAGGGCGTCAACACGAACGACTACTTCCAGGACATCCTGCCGCTCGACGACCAGCCGGGCCGTGCGCTCATCCCGTTCCCGCCCATGCCCGCCCTCATCCTCCTGCCCTTCGTGGCGATCTGGGGGCTCGCGACGAGCGCGGCGATGGTCGCGGCGGTGCTCGGCGCGATCAACGTCGCGCTCTGCTGGCGGATGCTCCTGCGCGTCACGGAGCGGCGGGATGCGGCGTTCCTGGGCACGCTCTTCTACGGCTTCGGCACGGTCGCCTGGTACGCGGCGATGCTCGGCAACACGTGGTTCTACGCGCATGTCGTCGCATCGACCTTCCTCTTCCTCTCGATCACCGCGGCGATGGACGGCGAGCGTCGGGAGCGGGTCGCGGGCGCTGCGCGGCGGATCGGCGGGATCCTCGTGCCGCGGGCGATGTGGGCGGGCTTCCTCCAGGGGCTCGGCATGCTCGCCCGGCTCACGAGCGGGTTCGGCGCGATCTTCCTCGTCTTCGTGGGCCCGGGGGGCGGCTGGTTCCGGCGCGGCTTCTCGGCCGCGATCGGCGCGCTCATCCCGGTGACGCTCCTCGTGGCCTACAACCTCGCCACGACCGGGCACGTCTTCCACCCCGCGTACGAGTACCTGTACAAGCGCGAGTACCGCCCGGTCGCAGCCTTCTGGAACGACACGTGGGCGATCGAGGATCCCCGCTACATCCCCCAGAACGCGGTGGTCATGCTCCTCTGGCCCCCCGAGCGGCCGGTCGAGGAGGACCCCGAGTGCGCGGGCCAGCCGAACCTGCAGGGCGCGGACATCTTCTTCCACCCGCAGTGCCCGCTCCTCCGGCCGAGCCCGATCGGGATGAGCATCCTGCTCACGAGCCCCGCCTACCTCCTCGCGCTCGGCGTCATCCTGCGCCGGCGGCGCGACCCGCTCGTGGTGGGCGCCACGCTCGCGATCCTGCTCGTGGCCGTGGTCAACCTCATGCACTTCAGCCAGGGCTGGGTGCAGTTCGGCTATCGCTTCTCCAACGACTTCGCGCCGTACGCCACGATCCTCGTGACGCTCGGCATCGCGCGGGCCCTGCGCAGACCATCGGGGACGGCTCTCGCGGTCCTCCTTGTCGGCGCGTCGGTGCTCGTGAACGCGTGGGGGGTCTGGTGGGGAGTGCAGCGCGGGTGGTGACCCCGGACGCGGGCGCAGGGGAGCCCGCGGCTGCCCCGACGCGGTCGTCCCGGGCGGAGCGCCCCGGCATCGGCGCGGTCCTCGCGGCCGCGATCCCGGGGCTCGTGGCCCTCGGGCTCTACCTGCCCGGGCTGATGCCCGGCCTCGGCAACTGGGACACCGCGGAGTTCCAGGCGCTCGGCCCGACGCTCGGCATCGCCCACCCCACCGGCTATCCGGGCTACACGCTCCTGCTCTGGCTCGCCTCCGTGGTCTTCGGCCCGCTCGGCGAGCCCGCCTACCGGGCGAACCTCCTCTCCGCCCTGCTCACCGCGGGGGCGGCATCGCTCGCCGCGGTCGCGATCCTCCAGCTCACGCGGCGGGCGCCCCTCGCCCTGGCGGGCGGGCTCGTCCTGGCGGTCGCGCCGGTCGCGTGGGCGAACGCGCTCCGGGCGGACCCACACCCGCTCCATCTCTTCCTCGCGGCGCTCCTCCTCGTGCTCCTCCTCGCATGGGGGGCGCGCGAGCGCGCGGCCGATCCGCGTGCGGGGCGCTTCCTCCTCGCCGCCGCCGCGGTCTGGGCGCTCGCCCTCGGCAACCACGCGCTGACGCTCCTGCTCGCGCCCGGCGTCGGGCTCTACGTCCTCCTCGCCACCCCGGTCGCGTCATGGCGCACGTGGCGTCGGTGGCGGCTCGTACTCGGCTGTGCGCTCACCGTCGCCGTGGTCGTCGTGGCGCTCTACGCGTACCTGCCGATCCGCTCGTCCATGGGCCCCGCGCTCGACTACGCGCACCCCGCGGACTGGATCCGCACGGGCCCGGACGGCTCGGTCACGGGTGGCTTCCGCTACCTCGTGCTCGGCGAGCAGTTCCAGGGCACGTTCCGGGAGCTGCCGCCCGCGGACGAGGCGGTCGGGCTCGTCTGGGCGCAGATCCTCGCCAACCTCGGGGTCGCGGCCTGGCTCGTACCGGTCGGGATCGTGGCGGGGCTCGTGCGCAGGCCGCGCGAGACCGTGCTGCTCCTCGCGTGGTTCGCCATCACCTGGCGCTTCTCGCTCGGCTACCTGAACGCGTCGATCGAGCGCTACTACCTCGTGCCGATCCTCATCGCGGTGCTCTGGGCCGCGCTCGGCCTCGACGGGATCGTGCGCTTCCTGCGCTGGGCCCGGGACGACATCCTGGGCCGCGACCGGGCGCCGACCGACGCGGATGCACCTGCCGCCGCGGACCCGGGCGCAGGCGATGCCGGTGTCGGCGTCCGCGTCGGCGCGCCGGCGGACCCCCGCTCCCCCGGACGCGGGCGGCGCATCGCGGGCGCGGCTGCCTCGGGCGCGGCGGCCATCGCGCTGGCGGCGCTCGTCCTGCTCGCCCCCCTGCCGGACGCGGGCCCCGCGGAGGTCGCGCCGGGGGCACCGGTGGCCGCCGCGCTCGCCGCGGTCGTGCCCGCGTCGGCGGTCGCGCACCGGAGCATCGAGCTCGACGCGAGCGGGGACACGTGGAGCCGGATGTGGCTGGAGGAGGTGCTCGCGGCGCTGCCGGAGGATGCCGTCGTCTTCTCGTGGTGGGGCTGGTCCACGACGCTCTGGTACGGGCTCCACGTGGAGGGGCGGCGCCCGGACATCCTCGTCATCGACGACCGCGACGTCCTCGACGACGGCTACCCGAGCGGCGGCGCCGTGATCGAGCGCTGGCTCGGCGAGCGCCCCCTCTTCCTCGTCCGGCTGGGCGACGAGATCGAGCGGATCCGCACCGTCTGGGAGCTCGAGGAGCTGGCCGGGATCGGCACCGGCAGCCCCGTCTGGCGCGTGGTCCCGCCGCCATCCGGGGGATGACGGATGTCCGGGTCGGAGCGGCCGGGCGGCCGGTGTAGGATGCGCCGGTGACCGAGCCGACGGAGAGCGCCGCCCCCGCCGTGGAGCGGGTCCCGGCCCTCAGCTATTTCTTCCCCGCGCACAACGAGGCCGAGAACATCGAGGCGCTCGTCGAGGAGGCGCTCGGCGAGTTGCCGCGCCTCGCGGAGACCTTCGAGATCATCGCCGTGGACGACGGCTCGAAGGACGGGACAGGGGCGATCGCGGACCGCCTGGCGGCCGCCCACCCGGATGTCGTGCGGGTCGTCCACCACCCGGTGAACCGCGGCTACGGCGCCGCGCTGATGAGCGGCTTCCGCGCCTCCCGCCATCCCCTCGTCTGCTTCACGGACGGCGACCGGCAGTTCCGGGTCGCGGACCTCGCGCGGCTGCTCGCGCTCGCAGGGCCGGGCGGCGCCGGGCCGGACGTCGTGGCGGGCTACCGGATCCGCCGCGCGGACGCGCCGCTCCGGCTCGCCTACGCGCGGGTCTACCGCCTCGCGCTCCGGGCCTGGTTCGGGCTGCGCATCCGCGACGTGGACTGCGCCTGCAAGCTCTTCCGGCGCGAGGCCCTCCGCGGCGTGCGGATGGAATCCGGCGGCGCGTTCCTCTCTGCCGAGCTGCTCATCAAGCTCCGCGCGAGCGGCGCATCCGTCACCGAGGTCGGCATCCCGCACCACCCGCGGCTCGCCGGCCAGGCGTCCGGTGCGAACCCCCGCGTCATCCTCCGCGCGGTGCGCGACTTCTGGCGCCTGCGCTTCCGGCTCTGGTTCGCGCGCGATGCCGCCCTGGGGCGCGGCATCCCCGTGCTCGGCGACGAGGGTGTGGCCGAGGCCTGACCGTCGGCGCCCTCAGACGCGCTCGTCCGTCTCCGGGCCGAGCGAGTTCACGAAGTCGCGGAAGACGGAGAGCTTCTCCTCCTCGGCGGTCGCCGGCTCGATGCCGGCGCGGTCCAGCACGGCCTCCGCGGCATGGATCGGCGCCCCGGCCCGGATGGCGAGCGCGATCGCGTCGCTCGGGCGCGCGTCCACCTCGCGGGTGCCGACGGGGCCGTCGAGGACGAGCCGCGCCCGGACGGTCTCACCCTCGAGCTCGCGCACGACGACCCGGTCGATGCGCGTCCCGAGCTCGAGCAGCGTGCGCAGGAAGAGGTCGTGGGTGAGCGGCCGCTCGGGCGCGATCCCCTGGAGGCGCATCGCGATGGCGTTCGCCTCCCATGGGCCGATCCAGATCTGGAGGAAGCGCTCCCGGGTCGCCTCGCGCAGGACGACGACGTGCTGGCCGGTGAGCGAATGGACGCGCACGCTCTCGACGACCATGAGGACGGATGCGGCTTCCATGGGGCGAGTCTAGCGGTGCCTCACGGGGCGGGCGATGCCTCCGGCCGGGGCGTCCGGCGCGGCTTCTTCGTCGCATCCGGCTCGGGCGTCCGGCGCGGCTTCCGCGTCGCATCCGGCTCGGGCGTCGAAACGCCGGTGAGGCGGCCCTCGGGGTCGTCCGCGAGCGGGCTGCGGTAGAGGCCGGTCGGCGTCACCCAGATGAGGTCGGCCGTCCCCTTCTCCTTCTCCGGCGCGTCGATGTAGAAGCCGCGCACGTCCGCGAGCGAGGGCACGCGCGGTGCCGCCTGCCACTGCTCGATGTAGCGCCCGCTGTCCGCGGCGAAGACGACGATGCGCTCCCAGCGCGCGTCCCAGATGTAGAAGCGCTCGTCGTGGAGCGTGACGAACCGGTAGTCGTGACCCGGGCGCAGGTCGCCGTCGTCCGGCGGGATCGCGAGCGCGAAGTCGTCCTGGACACGGCCCTGGTAGTGGCGCACGAGGTTCGCGCCGTCGAGCGTGTAGAGGCTCGATGCGACGACGAAGTCGAGGAAGGCGGAGACGTCCTCGTTCGTCGCCGCGAGGTAGGGCTGGACGTCGGCGAAGCCGGTCCCGTCCCCGGTGGGCACGTACTTGTGGATCTGCTGCGCGCGGGGGTCGGTGATGTAGAGGTTGTAGAAGTTGCTCGCGGCGTTGATGAGATAGGTCTCCATCACCGTGACGCTCGCGTCGAGGACCGGGTCGCCGGGCTTGCGCACCTCGGTGAGGGTGCCGGAGCCCGCGGTCCGCCAGCGCCACACCTGGCCGAGGTCGTCGAGGATGAGCAGGTCCACGCCGCCGGTGGCGAGCAGGTGCGGCTTGGCGACGATGATCCGGCCGGAGCCATCGCCCTCGCGGACGGCGATCCTGCCGGATCCCGGGCGCTGGCCCGTGGTCCAGACGGCGCCGGCGGTCCGGTCGATGAAGAAGGGGTTCCCGTCCGGGCCCTGCACGAGCGCGGTCGGCTGCATGCCGTCCGTGGCGAGCACCTGCGTCGCCCGCAGCCGGCGCACCGCGTGGAGCCGGTCGAGGCAGCCGGTGATCGTCTGGGCGACGGGCGCGATGACCTCCTGGGAGACGCCGCCGTCACCGGCCCGGTCGATCGCGCGCCAGGCCTCGCGGCAGAGGTCGAGCGCGGCGTCCGGGTCCGTGGCGACGAGCTCCGTGCCCCGGTCGCCCTTCTCCTTCGCCTCGACCCAGGCGCGCTCGCCCGTGGTGAGGTTGACGATCCGGTCCTCCTTGCCCTGCGGGAAGAGCCAGATGCCCAGCCCGAGCACGAGCACGACGGTGAGGAGGCCGAGGAGCGAGGTCGCGATGCGCCGCCGTCGCTCGCGCTCGGAGACGGACGGCGCGACGCGCCGGATGTCCGTCGAGCGGCGCGGCAGCATGCCGATCGCCCGGTCCGCGAGGGCCGCTGCACGACGCGAGAGCGCCGAGCCGCCGACCGGCGCGGCGGGCGCGTCCGGGGGCAGCGCGATCGCGGCCGGGTCGGTCGCGCCGGACGGGGCGCCGAGGCGGCGGTCGGGGCGCGTGGCGGAGGGCTCCGTCGCCTCGACCGCGATGAGCCCGTCGGGGCCCTCGCCACCCGCCGCCACGAAGAGGTGGTGGAGATGCTCCGCCGCGGACTGCGGGTGGAGCGAGACGACCGCGGTCTTCAGCTCCTCGGTGCCCACTGTCTGCGTGACGTTCCGGGCCACGAGCACGATCGCGTCGCCGACCGCGAGCTCCCCGCGCCAGACGTCGATGCGCAGGCCCTCCTCCGCGGGCAGCCCGGGGGAGGGCGTCTGGTCGGGCATGAGGAGCCGGGCCGCGCGCACGAGGTAGACGTCCGTCTCGCCGATCGAGGCGACGTAGAGCTCGCCCTGGCGGATCACCGCGACCGCGACGCCGTACGCCCCGGGCGGGGTGCCGGCCGCGTCCCGGAGGCCCCGGACCTTCCGGTCCGCCGCCCGGATCGCCTTCTCGAGGATGACCGGGATCCCGGCCGATTCGTCGTAGTAGTAGTCGCGCCGGATCGACTCCGCGATCATGCGCGTCGCCTCGTGGGCGCGTCCGTCCGCCCGGGACGCCGAGACGAGGAGGTAGAGGTTCCCCTTGGAGCGGATCTTCGCGCCGATCGAGGGGATGTCCACGACGAGCGCGTCCGCGGAGCCGCCGGCGATCCGGTCCGCCTCCGCGACGCGGCCGTGCCGCAGCTCCAGTCGCGCTCCCATGCCCGGAGTCTACACGGGGCGTCCGCGGCCCCCGGCGGGGCGGACGACGACATCGAGCGACGGCCGCGCGCCCCCGAGCGGCTCCGCCGCCCAGGCGGCGAGGAGCATCGGCGCGTGGAGGCGGACCTCCTGGGCGAGCGCCGCGTCCGTGACGCCGACGACGAGCCCGTCGGGCTCGTCGCGGAGCAGCGTCGTCTCCGTGGCCGCGGCCGGGACGACGGACGCCACGACGCGCTCCCACGCGATGAGCCGTTCCGCGGCACGCAGCTCCGGCGAGAGCCCGAGGGCACCGGCGAGCCCGGGCAGCAGGTCGCCGATCCGGCGCATCGGCCGGCGCCGGCCGGTCACCCCGCGGCCTCCAGGCGGCCGGGGGTCACGCGCCACGCGGTCGCAGCCGCCACGAGGGCGGGGTCGAGGTCGTCGAGCGTGGTCGTCGTGACGAAGGCCTGGGGCAGGGCGCCGATCCGCCGGACGAGGTGCGCCCGCCGGTCCGGGTCGAGCTCGGAGAAGACGTCGTCGAGGAGGAGGAGCGGCGGGCGGCCATCGAGCTGCGCGAGGAGGTCGAGCTCGGCGAGCTTCCAGGCGAGGATCGCGGTGCGCTGCTGGCCGCGCGACGCGAAGCCCGACAGGTCGCGCCCGTCAAGGAGGAAGGCGAGGTCGTCGCGGTGCGGGCCGACGAGCGTGGCGCCGTTCCAGACCTCCTTCTCCGCGGTCTCCGCGAGCCGGCGGCGGAGCGTCTCGTCGGGCGTCTCGCCCGGCAGGGCGGGCGCGTTCGTGCGCACCTCCACGTGGAGGCGGCCCTCCAGGGGCGCCATCTCCGCGTGCGCGGCCGCGAGCGGATCGGCGAGCGCCGCGAGCACCTCCCCGCGCCAGGCGAGGAGCCGGGCACCCTCGGCGATCACCACCCGGTCCCAGAACGGGAGCTCGTCGCGGCCGGCTGCCTCCTCCCGGATCCGCCGGAGCAGGGTGTTCCGCTGCGTGACGGCGCGCGCATACGTGGCCTGGACCGCGGCCGCGCCGGGGATCGCGCCGGCGACGAGATCGTCGAGCGCATCCCGCCGCAGCACGGGCGACCCGGTCACGAGGAGCATCTCCTCGGGCGCGAAGAGGACGGTCCGGAAGGTGGACGGGAGGACGCTCGTGCGCCGCGGCACGCCGTTGACGCGGACCCGCTTGCGCGCGCCCGGCAACCCGCCGGGCTTCGCGAGGACGACCTCCACGACCGGCCCCGGATCGAGCTCCGCCTCGATGCGCGCGAGGCCGGCCGTCCAGCCGACCATCTCCGCGTCCGCGGACGCCCGATGCGAGCGGCCGCGCGAGCAGACGACGAGCGCCTCGACGAGGTTCGTCTTGCCGGCCGCGTTCGCGCCGACGATCACCTGCGGCCCGGGCGGGAAGACCGCATCGAGGGCGTCGTAGGAGCGGAAGCCCGCCAGGGAGAGCCGCCGGACGCTCACGCGCGCGTCCCGGCCGCGCAGCGCGCCGTCAGGAGGGCGTCCGCACCGGCATGTTCACGTGGACGTAGCCGTCGTCGCCGACGAGCCGGAGGACGCCCGGCGAGAGCGGCCCGCCGAGCTCGAGCGCGAGCTGGTCCGCGGCCATGTTCTGGAGCGCCTCCGCGAGGTAGCGTGCGTTGAACGAGATCGTGACCGGGTCGCCCTCGACCGCGGCCTCCACCTCGCCCTCCGTGTCACCGATGTCCGCGCTCGCGGCGATGGTGATCGCACCGGGACCGCTCTCCCCGATGCGCAGGCGCACGACGTTCGCCGAGGACGACGCGATGAGCGCCGAGAGCCGCACGGCGGTGAGGAGCTCGTCGCGGTCCACCACGATGCGCGTGACCCAGGAGGCCGGCAGGACCTGCTGGAAGTTGGGGAACTGGCCGTCGATCAGGCGGGTGACGAGCTCCGTCCCTTCGACGCGGAAGACGACCTGGTTGCGCGACGGCGCGAGGAGGATCTCCACCGGCTCGTCCGTGTCCGTGAGGATGCGCATCAGCTCGGCGTACGAGCGGCCCGGCACCACGATGCTCGCCTCGTCCACGGCCGCGCCGAGGTCGATCGTGCGCACGGCGATGCGGTAGTTGTCCGCGGCGGCCAGCGTGAGGGTGGGGCCGGAGAAGCGCGTCAGGACGCCGGTGAGGATCGGCCGCGCCTCGTCCGTGGCCGCGGCGAAGACGACGCCGGCGAGCGCGTGGCGGAGGACCTTCTGCGGCAGTCGGACCGCCGGCTTCTCGCCGCTCGTGCCCACGACGGGGAAGTCGTCCGCGACGATGCCGCGGACGCGCGCCTGGGCACGGCCGGAGCGGACATGGAGCGTGGTGCCACCCTCGACCTCGAGGTCCACCCGCTCGCCGGCGCGCAGACCGCCGACGACGTCCGTGATGAGCCGCGCGGGGACCGTGAGCGCCCCTTCCGTCTCGATCTTCCCCGGGACCCACGTCGTGATGCCGATCTCGAGGTTCGTGCCGGTCAGCTTGAGCCCGGCATCCTCCGTGCGGAGGAGCACGTTCGCGAGGACCGGCAGCTTGGGCCGCCCGCCGCTCACCGCGCGGCTCACCACGGAGAGGCCGCGCGCCAGGTACTCCTGCATCAGAGAAAGCTTCACGTCCGTCCGACTCCTGCGTCTCTGGTGGCGTGGCCGGCAGGCCCGGCAGCGATCGCCCCGCGTCGCGGAGCGTGGCCTATCTTCCCACGGGCTTCCGCGGGACGTCCGGTCCGTCCACACGCCGGTCGTTCCGTCTCGTCCCTTGTTTACCACCCCGTCATCGTCATCAGGCTGTCGGCGGTGTGGACAACCGCGCTTTTGCCTGCGCAGCCACGCTCGCCCGGCCGTGTGGGCCGGTGGTGGGCGGACGGACCTGCTCGTGG
>JBJTJV010000286.1:0-4199 GCA_046352645.1 Chloroflexota bacterium
CCCCCGTACGTCCCTCCGACCCGCCCGGGACCGCCGGCCGTGCCGGGACCGCCGGCCGCGCCGCGCGTGCCGCTACGCCGCGTCGAGCCCCCGGTCGATCGCGCGGAGGATGAAGCGCGAGGCCTCGGCGCTCTTGCCGCCGAGCTTCTGGCCGTCGTCCTTCTCCAGCGCGAGCGCGAGGTCGCCGAGCGCCTGCCCGAGGAACGGGGTCCGCTCGAGCGCGCCGTCCGCGAACGCCTGCTCCAGGCGCGCGATGGCCGCGCGCGCGTTGTCCACGGCATGACCCTTCGCGCCGATCAGCTCCCGTACGTCCGCGCGCGCGGCGTCCGCCGCGGCACCCGTGCTCGCCATGCCTGCCTCCGGTCCCTTCCCGTCCGTTCTCAGCCGTCTACCGGCGGCAGGTCCGCCATCCGGGCGCGCCACTCGTGGCGCAGGATCCCCCTCTGGAGCTCGTCCCAGCGCCGGCCGTCGCGCGCGATCGCCTCGCGGAGGCGCCCCTCGAGCGTGAAGCCCGCCTTGAGATACGACCGGATCGCCCGCTCGTTGAAGTCGAAGACGGAGAGGCCCACGCGGTTGAGCCCGAAGCGCTCGAACGCGAGCGCGAGCATCAGGCGCGTGGCCTCCGTCCCGTACCCCTGCCCCCAGCAGTCGTGCTCGCCGATCGTGATGTGGAAGAGCACGGACCCGTTCTCCGGGTCGAGGGCGCTGAAGGTGGTGAGGCCGATGAGCCGCTCGCTCTCCCGGAGGTGGATGCCGTAGGCGAGCGAGCCCGCGGAGAGGAGCCGGGTGCGGAAGTACCGCTCCACCTCGGCGCGGTCCATGGGGCGGACCGTGTAGCGGGTGAGCCGGGAGACCTCCGGGTCGCCGTACCAGCGCTGGACGTGCGCGAGGTCCTCCACGCGATGGCGGCGCAGGACCACCCGCTCCCCCACGAGGATCGGCGGGTCCCAGGTCGCCTGCTCCTGGCCGGCCACGCTGCCCATCGGCGCGATGCTACTCCAGCATGCCCGGGGGCTACCATCCGGCGCGATGGAGGATGGCGACGTGACGACGGGCGGCTTCTCCGGCTGGTGTGCCCTCGCGCGCGCCGTGGCCGCGACCGGCGCGCGGAGCGGCAAGGTCGCCTCGGTCGCCGCGTACCTGCGGGCGCTGGGGCCCGCCGAGCTCCCGATCGTGGTCACCTTCCTCACCGGCCGCGCACTCCCGCCGACGGACCCACGCACGACCGGCCTGGGGTGGGCTGCCATCGCGGCGGCGGCAGAGGCCGTGGCCGGGGTGCCGCCGGGGAGCCTCGGCGCCGCCTATGACCGCTCGTCGGACATGGGCACGGCCGTGCGCGACCTGCTCGCGGGCGCGGGGCACGCGCCCGGGGGGCCGCCGCCGACGCTCGGGGAGGTCGCCGACGCTTTCGGCGCGATCGCCGCGGCACGCGGCCCGGCGGCACGCGGCGCGCTCCTTGCCGCCCTCCTCCGTCGCGCGGATGCCCAGGCGGCGTGGGGGATCGTGCGCATCCTCACCGGCGACCTGCGCATCGGCCTGCGCGCGGGGCACGTGGAGGCTGCGATCGCCGCGGCCTTCGCGCGCCCGCCGGCCGCGGTCGCCCGTGCCGCCATGCTCACCGGCGACCTCGCGCGGACCGCCGAGCTCGCCCGCGACGACGCGCTCGCGGACGCGCGCCTGGCGCTCTTCGTCCCCGTCCTTCCGATGCTCGCGTCGCCCGCGGCCGACGCGGCGGACGTGTTCGCCCGGATGCCCGCGCCCGCGTGGGTGGAGGACAAGCTCGACGGGATCCGCGCCCAGCTCCACGTCGCGGATGGCCGGGCGCGCATCTGGAGCCGCGACCTGCGCGACGTGAGCGATGCCTTCCCGGAGATCGTCGCGGCCGCGGGCGAGCTCGGCTGGGACGGGATCCTCGACGGCGAGATCGTGGGCATGCGCGACGGGTCGGTCCTGCCCTTCCACGCGCTCCAGGCGCGGCTGGGGCGGAAGGCGCCGAGCGACGCGGTCCGCGCCGAGGTGCCCGTGATCCTCGTCGCGTTCGACCTGCTCGCGCACGGGCCCGGTGGCGGCGCGTCCGTGGCACCGCTCTTCGACCTGCCGCTGCGCGAGCGCCGGGCACGGCTCGACGCGCTCGCTCTCGACCGTGTCCCGGGCTTCGGGCTGACGATCGTGGAGCACGCGGCGGATGCCGCGGCCCTCGACGCGCACTTCGCTGCCGCGCGGGCACGGGGCAACGAGGGCCTCATGGTCAAGGACCCGGCGAGCGCATACATGCCGGGCCGGCGGGGCATCGCGTGGCTGAAGCTGAAGCGGCCGCTCGCGACGCTCGACTGCGTGGTCACCGGCGTCGAGACCGGCCACGGCAAGCGGCACGGCGTCCTTTCCGACTACACGTTCGCCGTCCGCGACGATCGCCCGGGGGCGCCGGACGGCCGCCTCGTCACGATCGGGAAGGCGTACACCGGCCTCACGGACGCGGAGCTCGCGGAGATGACCCGCTGGTTCACGGACCACACGCTCTCCCGGCACGGACGCTTCCGCGTCGTCGAGCCGACCGTCGTCGTGGAGATCGCCTTCGATGTCGTGATGGCTTCGCCGCGCCACGCATCCGGCTTCGCGCTCCGCTTCCCGCGGATCGTCCGGATCCGGACGGACAAGGACGCCGCCGACGCGGACGCGCTCTCCGCGGTCGCGGCCCTCCACGCGGGGCTTGCGGCGGCCGGGCGGGTGCGCATCCGGACGACGGCGACGGAGGCTCGCGACCCGGCGGGGTAAGGCGGCGCCGCCTTACCCGGCGACAAGGGGCTGGCGGGATGTCCGGCGATGCACTAACCTTTCGCGCGTGCCCACCCCCGGGCGGTCGAACGGCCGTTCGGTGCATACGCGTACCGCAGCCCGCGGAGCGCCCAGGCGTACCGGTGTCCCCCGGTGCCGGGCCTCCTGTGGCTGCAGCCGCGCTGCGCACGAGGTGAGGACACTGTGGACGAGACACTGATCGGCGGTCGCTACCGGCCGGTCGAGCGCACCGGGACGGACGACCGCGTCGCCCGGTGGATCGCGTTCGACGAGCAGACGGGCGAGCTGCTCGCGGTCATCGTGTCGCTCCGTCCCCTCAACGCCGGCAGCCGCGAGGAGATCTGGTTCCGCGGCCTCGCGCCACGGATCGGTGGGCGCTACGACAGCGCGGCCGGGGTCATCGTCGACCATCTGACCGAGGACGAGATCGACGGCCGCGCCGCCGCGGCCCCGCCTGCCGATCGCGGCCCCGCCCCGATCCTCCGTCCGGCCACCCCCGTCGGCCGCGCCATCGTCCGCCCCGTCCCGATCCGCCAGGCCGTGCCGTTCGCCGCGCGTCCGACCGCCGCCCGTCCCGTCGCGTGGCCCCCCGCGCCGCCTGCCGAGACCCGCACGGCGCCCGCGGCACGCTCCGACGTCGCGGCCGCCCAGCAGGCCGTCCGCGCGGAGATCGAGGCGCGCCGCACGACGGAGCCTGCCGCCGCGCCCGTCACCTCCTCGCCCGAGCGTCTCCGCGACCGCGAGGCCGCGATCGCCCCCGACCGGCGGACCGGTGCCACGCGGTCCGCCACCGCGCGCCCGCCGCGCCGCTCCCGGACGCGCGGATCGCGCACGCTCCTCCTGCCCGCGGGGGCGCTGGCGGGAGGCCTCGCGGTCGTCCTCGGCGCGAGCGTCCTCCTCCTTGCCCCGCCGACGCCCGCGGACCCGTCCGCGAGCGGCATCGCCCAGTCGACCACCTTCGTCGTACGTCCGAGCACGCCGGCCGAGCTCGCGGACCGGGCCGGCGACCCGGTGGCCGGCGGCCGTCCGGTGGCCCAGGTCGGCGGGTTCCCCGTCGGCACGAGCGCGCCCGGCGATCCGGCCGTGACGCCCGCGCCGCGACGCGTCGCGCCTGCCGCCGTCGGCCTGCCCGTCGCGCAGGCGGTCGCCCTTGCCGAGCAGGCCGGGCTCGCCGTCGCCATCAGCGACCGGCGTCTCATCGGCGCCCGGGCCGGGACCGTCGTGGGGCAGGACCCCGCGGCCGGGACGCGGATGGCCGCCGGGGCCACGTTCCGCCTCGTGGTCGCCGTTGCGGCTGCCGAGGCGCCCGCCGAGCCGGATGCCCCGCCGGCGCCGACAACCACTCCCCAGCCGGACGCGGCGCACGAACTCGTGCCGGTGAGACACCCGCCGCCGCCACCGCC
>JBJTJV010000287.1:0-12806 GCA_046352645.1 Chloroflexota bacterium
CTACATGCTCAGCTGCCTCGATGACACCTCCGGCAGCCGTACGCGCGGCACCGCGAACATCTGGACGAGCTACAAGGCCGAGGCGGCGAGCTCCAGCCCGGCCGGGATCTGCGGCGGGGCGACCCCGGCGCCGACGGCGACGCCGTCGCGTCAGCGGCCCGACGCGCGGTCGGCCCTCTCTGTGACATCCGGATGGGCCGGGGGGTGACCCCCGGCCCATCTGCACGCCCGGGACCGCCGCGCTACCGTCACCCGGTGCAGCCCGTTCCGCGGACCTCCGCCGCCCTGCCAGCGCGCGACCGCCACGCCTCGCGCCGCCGCCGGGTCGCGGCCGTGCTCGCGGCGCTCCTCGTCACGACAGCCCCGGGCGCGGTCGTCGCCGCGGATCGGCCGGTGGCCGTCATCGTGGATGACGACGGCCGTGCCGGCCCCGCGGGCTGTGACGGCGGCCTACCCGGGTCGGCGGCGACCACCATCGGCGCGGCAGTGGACGACGCGCGCCCCGGCACCACGATCCGCGTCTGCCCGGGCACCTACCCGCCGGTCGCGATCGTCCGGCGGCCCGGCATCGCGATCGTCGCGACCGTGCCCTGGCGGGCGACGATCCTCACGGCCGGGGGGCCGGGCCCCGTGCACGCGGGCATCGAGGTCGCGGGGTCGGACGGCACGCGCATCTCCGGCCTGCGCATCCTCCACCGCGCCTACGACCCCGATCGCCGCCTGGGGCGCTGCCGCGCGCTCTCCGCGGGGATCCACGTGCACGGATCGCGCGCCGTCGTCCTCCGCGCCGTCCGCGTCCGCGCGGTTGGCCCCGGCACGCTCGATCCGCGCTGCGGCATGACCTTCGGCATCGTGGCCGGGACCCCGGGGCTGCTCGCGCCGCCTGCCGGTGCCGCGGTCCCGTCCGGTGCCGGTGCCGGTGCCGCGGACCCGCTCGCGACCGAGGTCACCGTCGCCTGGTCGCTCGTCGCCGATCACCTGCTCGGTGGCATCGTCGCGGTGAGCACGGTCCGCACGGACGGTCCCCGGACGCGGACCGGCCCCACGCGCGCCCTGCTCCTCCGCGATTCCGTGCGCTTCTTCCATCCCGCGGCGCGCGCCTGCGACGGACCCGCACGCGCGCCCGGCGCCGTCCGGGCGACCGGGGCCATGCCGGATCCGGTGTCGGCCGCCGGCCGCCTCCGGGCGGGGTTCGCGGCGCTCCTCCCGGCGGGCGTCGCCTGCCTCCAGGAGGCGGCCGGGGTCTACCTCGGTGCCGGCGTGGCGGACAGCCCGATCCCCGGCGCATCCGGCAGGGTCGTCGGCGTGCGCGTGCTCTCCGCGGGGGACGGGATGGGTGGCACCGATCGCGATCCGCGTGGGGATGCGGTCCAGCTCGCGGGGATCGTGCTCGCCGATCCCGCGCATCGGGCGGGGGCGACGGCCGTTGTCCGCGCCCGGGTCGACGGGAGCCTCGCGGGGATCGTCGCGGTCGATGCCGCCGGGGCGCGGATCGCGCGCAGCCGTGCGACTGGCGGGCTCGTCGGGATCCATGTCGCGGACACCGTCGGCGCGGCGTTGACAGGGACCGTCGCGACGGCGAACGACGCGGGGATCGTGCTCACGGACGCGCTCCTCTCCGTCGCCGGCGCGCTGCCCGGCGACGGCCTGCTCCGGACCGCGGACGTGATGGTGCTGCGGAACGATGCGCGCGGCAATCGCACGGTGGCGTGTGCGGACGAGACCGCCGGGGCCGGGACCGCGGGGACGGCGAACACGTGGACGGCGAACCGCGGCGGGCGCGGAGCCGTGCGTCCGGTCGGCATCTGCGCCGCCCGGTAGCGGTCCCCTGGGCCGCACCGTGCGCCCTGCCCTCGGCTCGCCTTTCCGGTAGATTCCGGGCATCGCCGCAGGAGTCGGAACGCGCGTGACCAAGTACGTCTTCGTGACCGGTGGGGTCACGTCCAGCCTGGGCAAGGGGATCACTGCCGCATCCATCGGCCGCCTCCTCCGGAGCCGCGGCCTCTCCGTCTCGATCCTCAAGCTGGACCCGTACATCAACGTCGATCCCGGCACGATGTCGCCGTACCAGCACGGCGAGGTCTTCGTCACGGACGACGGCGCGGAGACCGACCTGGACCTCGGTCACTACGAGCGCTTCATCGACGAGAACCTGTCCCAGGCGTCCAACGTCACGACCGGCCGCATCTACCAGGCCGTCATCGCCAAGGAGCGTCGGGGCGACTACCTCGGCGGCACCGTCCAGGTCATCCCCCACATCACGAACGAGATCAAGGAGCGGATCGGCCGTGTCGCGCGCGACGGCCGCGCGGACGTCGTCATCGTCGAGGTCGGCGGCACGGTCGGCGATATCGAGTCGCTGCCCTTCCTCGAGGCGATCCGGCAGATGCGCAAGGACGTCGGGCGGACGAACGTCCTCTACGTCCACGTCACGCTCCTCCCCGCCCTCGCGGCGACCGGCGAGCTGAAGACGAAGCCGACCCAGCACTCCGTCAAGGAGCTCCGGGGCATCGGCATCAGCCCGGACATCATCATCGCGCGCTCGGACCTGCCGGTCGCGGACGACCTGCGCGAGAAGATCGCGCTCTTCTGCGACGTCGCGCCCGAGGCGGTCATCCCCGCGACGACCGCCGAGACGATCTACGAGGTGCCGCTCCTCTTCGAGGCGTGGGGCCTCGGCGACCTCGTCGTCCGCGAGCTCGGCCTCGTCGGCACCGCGAAGCCTGCCGACCTCGGCGCGTGGCGCGGCCTCGTGGAGCGCATCAAGCGACCCAAGCCGGTGCTCGAGGTCGCGCTCGTGGGCAAGTACATCGAGCTCCCGGACGCGTACCTGTCCGTCACGGAATCGCTCCGTCACGCCGGCTGGGCGCAGGAGCGGACGATCCGCATCCGCTGGGTCGATTCCGAGGCGCTCACCGCCGAGACCGTGGAGGGATCGCTCGCCGGCGTCGCGGGGGTCCTGGTCCCCGGCGGCTTCGGCCACCGCGGCGTGGAGGGCAAGGTCCTCGCGGCACGGTACGCCCGGGAGCGTCGTGTGCCGTACCTCGGCCTCTGCCTCGGGCTCCAGTGCGCGGTCATCGAGTTCGCCCGCTCGGTCGTCGGCGAGCCGGACGCGAACTCCACGGAGTTCGACCTCTTCACGCGCGCCCCCGTCATCGACTACATGCCCGACCAGCGGGACCTCGAGGAGAAGGGTGGCACGATGCGCCTCGGGCTCTACCCCGCGCGCCTCACGCCCGGCTCCCGCGCGCACGCGGCCTATGGCGCGGAGATCGTCTACGAGCGCCACCGGCACCGCTTCGAGGTGAGCAACCGCTACCGGGATGCGCTCGAGCGGAGCGGCATGCTCCTGTCCGGCCAGTCGCCGGACGGGAGGCTCGTGGAGATCGTGGAGCTGCGCGACCACCCCTGGTTCGTTGCCAGCCAGTTCCACCCGGAGTTCAAGTCGCGGCCGGAGCGTCCGCACCCGCTCTTCTCCGGCTTCGTCGCGGCCGCGGTCGTGCGCGCGGATGCGCGCGCCGAGCAGGCAGCGGGCGCCCGGTCGGGGGAGCCCGGAACGCCCGCCTGACGATCCCCCGGGGCCGCCGGCCTTGACCCCGCGCGACCGGGAGCTATCATCCCTGCATCCCCGGCGCATCCGCCCCTGACTCCCCGGACCCTGCGATGTCGGTCCGTGCGACGTCGGCGCGGACCCGAGGGCTCCTGAAGGAACGCGGACGCCGTCCTTCGCCCATCCCCGTCCCGTCCGGGCTGCGACCCGCCGCCCGGCCTCCCATCCCCAGAGGACCCTGCCACCGATGAGCGAGCGAGACCGGAAGCACCGCGGCAACCGCGACGGGGGCCGCCCCGCCGGCGGCGATCCGGCGGGCCAGGAGCCGCGCGGCGAGCTCGTCGCGGCGGACGGCATCCTCGACCTCGTCGAGGATGGCTTCGGGTTCGTCCGTCGGCGCGGCCTGATGCCGAGCCCCGAGGACATCTACGTCAGCTCCACCCAGGTGCGCCGCTATGGCCTGCGCCCCGGCGACCGGCTCGTCGTCCTGACCCGCGCCCCGCGCGAGGGCGAGAAGTACTGGGCATGCCAGCGCGTCGAGCTCGTGAGCGGGATCGATCCGGAGGTCGCGCGCCGCCGGCCGCACTTCGACGCCCTCACGCCGATCCACCCGATCGAGCTCATCAACCTCGAGCGCGACCCCAAGAACCTCAGCCAGCGCCTCGTCAACCTCGTCAACCCGATCGGCAAGGGGCAGCGCGCGCTCATCGTCAGCCCGCCCAAGGCCGGCAAGACGATGCTCCTCAAGGCGATCGCGAACGGCATCTCCACGAACTACCCGGAGATCCTCCTCATGGTCGCGCTCATCGGCGAGCGCCCGGAGGAGGTCACGGACATGCGCCGCTCCGTGAAGGGCGAGGTGATCTCGTCCACGTTCGACGAGCCCACGGAGAACCACGCGCACGTCGCGGAGATGGCGCTGGAGATCGCCAAGCGCCAGGTCGAGCTCGGGCAGGACGTCGTGATCCTCATGGATTCGATCACCCGCCTCTCGCGCGCCTACAACCTCGCCCTGCCGCCGTCCGGCCGGACGCTCACCGGCGGCATCGACCCGGTCGCGCTCTATCCGCCCAAGCGCTTCTTCGGCGCGGCGCGGAAGCTCGAGGAGGGCGGCTCGCTCACGATCATCGCGACCTGCCTCGTGGATACCGGCTCGCGCATGGACGACGTGATCTACGAGGAGTTCAAGGGGACGGGCAACTCGGAGCTCATCCTCGACCGCAAGCTCGCCGAGAAGCGGATCTTCCCCGCGATCGACGTCCAGCGCTCCGGCACCCGGCGCGAGGAGCTCCTCCTCGAGGAGGGCACCCTCCGGCTCGTCTGGACGATGCGCCGCATGCTCGGCGCGGTGGGCACGAACGAGGGCATCGAGCTCCTTCTCAACCGGCTCTCCAAGACCGATTCCAACGCCACCTTCCTCGCCTCGCTCACCAAGCAGGCGGCGGCCGAGGGCTCCTGAGCCGGGTGCGCGTCGGGCGCGCGGAGGCCTGACGGATGTTCCTTGACGAGGTGACGATCACCGTCGTTGCCGGGGCCGGTGGCGACGGTGCGGCGACGATGCGCCGCGAGGCACACGTCCCGCGGGGTGGCCCGGACGGGGGCGATGGCGGCCGGGGCGGCTCGGTCTGGATCGTCGTGGACATCGGCCAGACCGCGCTCGGCGACTACCGCTACCGGCACCACTACCGCGCGCAGGCGGGCGGGGCCGGAGGGCTCGCGAAGCGCCACGGCAAGGCGGGCGCGGACCTCGAGCTGCCCGTGCCGCCGGGGACCGTGGTGCTCACGTCGGACGGCGAGCTCGTGGCGGATCTCGTCGTGCCCGGCCAGCGCGTCATGGTGGCGCGGGGCGGCCGTGGTGGCCTCGGCAACGTGCACTTCGCCACCGCCACGCACCAGGCGCCGCGGCACGCGCAGCGCGGCGAGCCCGGCGAGGAGCGCAAGCTGCGCCTGGAGCTGCGGCTCATCGCGGACGTCGGCTTCGTCGGCCTCCCGAACGCGGGGAAGTCCACGCTGCTCGCCGCGCTCACCGCCGCGAACCCGCGCATCGCGGCGTATCCGTTCACGACGCTCGAGCCGAACCTCGGCGTCCTCGACCTGGAGGCCCGTGACCCGTCGGACCACCGGCGGCCCACGCTCGCGGACCTGCCCGGGCTCATCGAGGGGGCGAGCGCGGGCGCAGGGCTCGGCTTCGCCTTCCTCCGCCACGTGGAGCGGACGCGCGTCCTCGTCCACGTGGTCGACCTCGCCGCGGACGTCCCCGAGCGCGACTACGCGATCATCCGCGAGGAGCTCGCGGCGCGCGACCCGCGGCTCCTGGACAAGACCACGCTCGTCGTCGCGAACAAGCTCGACCTGCCCGGCGCGGCGGCGAACCTCGACACGTTCCGTGCCGCGCGCGCGGCCGAGGGTCTGCCGGTCGTCGCGGTCTCCGCGGCCGAGGGCACGGGGGTCGAGATGCTCATCGAGGAGCTCGCCCGGCTTCTGCCGGACGCGGAGACGCTGGCTGCACCCGGCGAGCCTGCCGGGATCGTCGTCCACCGCGTCACCGCGATCGACGCCGGCCACGGGGTGGAGCGCGACCCGGACGGCACCTTCCGCGTCACCGGTCGGCGCATCGAGCGGCTCGCCCTCCAGACCGACTTCGGGCGCGAGGAATCCGCTCTCCGGTTCCAGCGCGAGCTCGCCCGCTCCGGTGTGGAACGCGATCTCGAGGAGGCCGGCGTCCGGCCCGGCGACACCGTGCGCAGCGGACCGATCGAGCTCGAATGGGGCGACGAGGGCGCGTCCTGATGGACCGCGCCGGGCCCGGTGCGCCGGACGCCGCGGACGCCGCCGGGCTCCTGCCGCCGCTCGGCATCCTCGGCGGCACCTTCGACCCGATCCACCTCGGCCACCTCGCGATCGCCGCCGCGGCCCGCGAGGCGCTCGACCTCGCGGGCGTCGTGCTCGTCCCCGCCGCCGTGCCGCCGCACAAGCGCGACCGGGAGATCACGCCCGCGGCGCGGCGCGTGGCGCTCGTGGAGCTCGCGGTCGCGGGCGACCCGACGCTCGCGGTCTCGCGCATCGAGCTGGAGCGCGCGGGCCCGAGCTGGGCGGTGGACACGGTCGCCGCGTTCGCCGCGGCAGCCACGGCCGAGGGACGCGCGGCGCCCTGGTTCATCCTCTCCGTGGAGGCGCTCGCGGCCTTCGGCACGTGGCGCGAGCCGGAGCGGATCCTCGACCTCTGCCGGATCGCCGCCGTGCCGCGTCCCGGGGCGGTGGCGCCGACGCCGGCCGCGCTCGCCGCGCGCTTCCCTGGGCGCGACCACCGGATCATGCTGCTGCCCGGGCCGACGCTCGCGATCTCCGCGACCGAGGTGCGCGCGCGTATCGCCGCGGGTCTGTCCATCCGCCACCTCGTGCCGCCCGCGGTCGCCGCGGCGATCGCCCGCGACGGGCTGGGCGTGCCGGCCGGTGCGCTGCGCGCGGATGCCGGATGATGCGTACGCCCGGAGATGACCACCGCACCCGCCCGTCCCAGCCGACCGAGGAGCCGCCCATGACCGATCCCGCCGCCGACCGCGCGACCGACCCGATCCCCGCGTGGCCGGACGGCCCCGGTCCGGCCACGGACGCGCCCGCCGACGCCGCGGACGCGGAGGCGCAGGCGGCCGACGACGCCGCCGCCGACGCGGAGGCGGACCCGGAGCTGGACGCGGAGGCGGCCGCGGCCGACCAGGTCGAGGATGACGACGACGCGCTCGCACCCGCGGACGCGGCCGGGGTGCGGCGGCCCGGGCTCCCCGTGCGCGCGCCCGGCCAGGCGCGCAAGCGGCGCACGGCCCCCGCGGCGGAGACCGGGGTCATGGACCCGGGCGAGCCGGACCCGCGCGCCCTCGAGATGGCGCACCGGATCGTCGCCCTCGCCGAGGACAAGAAGGCCGCGGACATCGTCCTCCTCGACGTCCGTCCGCTCACCACCGTGACGGACTACATCATCCTCTGCTGCGGTGGGTCGGAGCGCCAGCTCGACGCGATCGCCGACGGCATCGGCTCGGGCCTCAAGGAGGCGGATGGGACCCTCCCGGTGGGCCGCGAGGGGACGCCCCCGTCGCACTGGATCCTGCTCGACTTCGGCGCCGCGATCGTCCACGTGATGGCCGCGCCCGAGCGCGCGTACTACGACCTCGACGGGCTCTGGGCGGACGCGCAGCTCCTCGTCCGCATCCTCTAGCGGCGCCGGCGGCCGTCGGCCCGCGCTCCCGCCCCGGGCGCTGCATCGACGCCGTCCACCGGGCGCGATCGGCCCCCGACGGTTCGACCGGGTGGTCCTCCCCCGTACCTCCGTAGGGTCCGGCCGTGCCGTACCCGACCCGTAGCATCCCGCTCCTGCGGCCGGATCGACCGGCGGCCTGCGATGGAACGGGGTCCCCGATGTACTGGCTGCGCGACACCTGCCCCGTCTGCGGGGACGAGCTCTTCGCCTCCCGCTTCGATGCGGTCTTCCGCATGCACGACGAGACCGAGCGCCTGGCCTTCGAGATCCCCGCCGCGCTCTGCACCGCCTGTCGCCAGCTCTACGTGGAGCCCGCGCAGATCGAGCGCCACGGGGTGCCGGAGGGGCGCTGCATCTTCGCGATCGAGAGCGACGTCGCCCTGCGCGAGCGGACGGTCTGACAGGCGCCTGGGGTCCGCGGGCTCCGTCAGCGGCGGCGCGTCCGCGCCACGTGCTCCGCAAGGAAGCGCGCGACACCAAGCCCGTCGCGCGCGTCGGAGACGGCCACGAAGCCGCCCGCGGGATCGAGGCCCTTGCTCCGCAGGTCGAGCTCCACGAGGCCCCCCACTGCCGCGGCGAGCTCCCCGGCCGTCCAGGCGGCTGCCTGCTCGGCGAGGCGCTGCGCGCGATAGGGCTGGTTGACCCGGAGCGCGGCCATGATCTCCGGCGGCCGGGCGCGCGCGTCGAGCAGGTCGCGGACGATCACCAGGTCGCGGAGCCGCCGGTGGAGCTGTGCGACGAGGAGCGGGAGCGCCACGCCCTCGGCGAGGAGCCGCTCCGCATGCGTCGCGGCCTCCCCTGCACGTCGGTCGCCCACCGCATCGAGGAGCGCCCACGTCGAGCCGGGGATCGCCTCCGGCACGAGCGCCGCCACGTCCTCGCGGGAGATCGTCCCGTCCGGCCGGAAGAGCGCGAGCTTGCCCAGCTCGGCGACCGCGACCTCGGTCTGCCGCCGCCGGTCGATGTCGTTCTCCCGCACGTTCGCGCCCACGCGCTCCCCGAGCAGCGCCGCGGCCCCGGGGCCGAGCGTGATGCCGAGCTCGCGTGCCCGCTCCTCGAGCCAGCCGGGCAGCCGCTCCCGGCCGATGCCGGGGAAGCGCCGCACCGTCCCGTCCGCGCCGGCGACCGCGGACCGGACCTCGGCGGTCGCCGCGGGCTCCTTGCCGTCCGCGGCGGAGAGCTCCGTGAAGCAGAGCGCGTTGCCCGGCGCCACGTGGCGGACAAGGCCCGCGAGGCGGGTCCGGCCCGCAGCCTCGCGCGCGATCCAGCCCGGCTGGCGGATCACGACGAGCGTCCCCCCGCCGAAGAGCGTCCCGCCGCCGAGACGCATCTCCGCCTCGTCGAGCAGACAGGTCCGGCGGCGCGCGAGCGATGCGTCGCTGCCGCCCTCGCTCGCGCCGTCCTCCTCCCCGGCACGCCACGTGGCGAGCGCCGGCCCCCCGTCCGCGAGCCGGACGGCGAGGTCGCGCACGGCGCGCTCGAGCGACCAGGCATCGTCGCCCCAGAAGTAGGCGAGGGGCGCGGTCCCGGCGTGATCGGCGGAGCCGCCCCGCGGCGCGGTCACGCCGCGCTCCCTGCGCGCAGGGCGGCTGCACGGCCGAGCGCCTGCCGCACCCAGGGGAGCCGGCGGACCGACTCCGGGGCGAGATCGGCCGCCGCGCAGACGTCGCGCTCCAGGCGATCGACCCGTGCCCGCGCCGCGCGCAGCCCGTCCGCGTGCTCGGGGTGCCGCCGGTGCCAGCGGGCGAAGCGCGCATCGACGGGACCGAGGCGCGCGGCCGCACGCTTGTCCGCGTAGGCGACGATCCGGTCCTCGAGCGTCGCGTTCTCGAGCCATCGGTCACCGGCGGGCGTGACGAGACGCAGCACCGGGTGCGCGTCGACCGCGGGCGCGAGCTCTGCCCAGCCGTGGCGCGCGAGCCACTCGGCACCGGCGTGCCCGTGCCCGAGCGCCCGGAGCGGGTGGTCCTCCGGCAGCGCCTTGTCCATGTCGTGGAGGAGGGCCGCGGCTTCCACGAGGGCGCGGTCCACGGCGACGCCGCGGGCCGCCGCGCGCGCCGCGAGGTCCGCCGCGATCTCCGCGACCGCCGCCATGTGGCGCACGAGCGATGGGGCCGCCGCGAGGTCGAGCAGGAGGAGCGCCGCGGAATCGCGCGTGGGGATCGTCACGCCGCCGATCGTAGCAAGGGCGGGCGGACGCGGCCCACGGATCGGCCGGTGCTGCGGCGATCGTGCCGCGCCGGGCATGCGGTGCGGCACGATCCGCGAGGTCGCGGAGCGGCTCGGGCGCGAGCCGGGTGTCGCGGACGACCCGCGCCCCCGGGATGCGGCAGGGCCCCGCGATCGGGAGGCCCGCGGTGCCGGCGGCACGCGCCGGTGGCGTGCCCGCGCGCCGGTCCGTGGCGAGCCGCAGGTCGCGGCCATCCGTGGAGACCGTGACGCTCCCGTGCCGGTCCGTCCGGAGCACGCGCGCACCCGCGGCGGCCAGCCGCGCGAGCGTGTCCGGAGCGGGATGCCCGTACGGGTTCCCGGCGCCCGCGCTCGCGACCGCGATGCGCGGCCCGAGCGCGCGGATGAACGGGTCCGTGGTCGCGGTCGCGCTGCCGTGGTGGGCGACCTTGAGCAGGTCCACGCGTCCGCGCGCCGCGATGCCGGCCGCGAGGAGATCGGCGTCGATGTCGTCCTCGACGTCGCCGGTCAGGAGGAAGCGCCGACTCCCCGCCGTCACGTCAAGCACGAGCGAGGTGTCGTTCACCGCGCGCCCGGAAGCGGGCGCCTCCGCGGGCAGGCTGCCGCGCGGCGGCCAGAGGACGTCGATCCGGAGGGAGCCGAGCGCGATCCGGTCGCCTGCCGCGAGACGGCCGCCGAGCCTGCCGTCCGCCGCGAGCCGCAGCCGGAGCGCCGCATCGCCCGGCCCCCGGCCGCGCATCCCGTTCTCCGCGATCCGGCCGACGCGGTACCGGGCGAGCAGCTCCGGCAGCCCCGCGGCATGGTCCTCGTGCGGGTGCGTGAGGACGACGAGGTCGAGGCGCCGGTCCCAGGGGGGCAGGCGCGCGTCGAGGAGCCGGATGAGCCGGTCCGGATCGGGCCCACCGTCCACGAGGATCCGTCCCCCGCTGGGCTCCTCGAGGAGGATCGCATCCCCCTGGCCGACGTCGAGGATCGTGACCTGCACCCGTGCGTCCGGGAGGTGCGCTCCCGCAAGGGCGAAGCCCGCCACGAGCGCGGCCGTGCCGGCGCTGCAGACGAGCGCGGCGGTGCGCGCCCGGATGGGCCCCCGGGCACGCAGCGCCGACGCGGTCGCCGTCGAGGCCGGGTCCGGGCGGTCGCCGGGCGCGCCGTCCGGCTCGGCGACCGCCGGACGCGGTCCCGGGACGTGCTGCGTCCGCCGGACGGCGAGCAGGCAGAGGCACGCGAGGGCGGCGGCGCTCGCAAGGTCGAGCGGTTCCGGCAGCGTCACCGACGCGAGCGGCAGCGCCGCGAAGGTGTCCGCGATCGCCACGAGCCCGCCGAGCACGAGGCGTGCCGCGAGAGCCGCGGGCGCGAGCAGCGCGTCCGGGATGCCCGCGTCGCGGGCGACCCCCGCCACGAGCCCCGCGAGCGAGACCGCCATCGCGGGCACCACGAGCGGTGCCGCGGCGAGGTTGGCGGCGGGGGAGACGAGCGAGATCCGCCCGAAGTGGAGGAGGACGACCGGCAGGGTGGCTGCCTGCGCCGCGAGCGAGACGCCGAGCGTGGTGCAGAGCCACCCGGGGAGCCGTCCCCCGGCCGCCCGTCGGAGCCTCGCCGTGAGCGGCTCCGCCCAGACGAGCAGACCCGCCGTCGCGACCACCGAGAGCTGGAACCCGATAGCGGTCGCGATCGCGGGGTCCGCGAGGATGAGCGCGAGGGCCGCCAGGGCGAGCGCGCTCCCCGCCGAGCCCGGTCGTCCGGCCGCCCGGGCGCCGGCCACCACGCCGCCCATGACCGCCGCGCGCAGGACGCCCGCGCTCGCGCCCGTGAGGAGCGCGTAGGCCCCGATCAGCCCGATGACGAGGAGCGTGCGGCCGCGCAGCCCGAGCGGTGTCCGGAGCGCGAGCGCGCCCGTGAGGCCCGCGACGAGCGCGATGTTCCAGCCGCTGATCGCCACGAGGTGCCCGAGGCCGGTCGTGGCGAAATCCTCCGCGACCCCGCGGTCCAGACCCTCGCGCGCTCCCACGAGGATCCCCGCGGCGAGACCCGCCTCGGGCGACGGGACCCCGCGCGCGATCGCGGCAGCCGCCCCGGCCCGCAGCTGCGCGACCGCGCCGAGCGGGCCGCCGCCGTGCTCCACCACGGGGAGCGTGGTGACGCGGAGCGTGCCCGCGTAGCCGCCGCGTGCGAGGTAGGCCGCGAACGGGCTGCCGTCCGTGGGGGCAGGCTCGACCGTCCCGGTGACCGGGAAGCGGTCGCCCGGCAGGACGACCGCGTCGCGCGGCAGGCGGGCGTGGACGCGGAGGGGTGGTGCGTCGGCGGGCGCTGCGTCGGCAGGCCGCAGCGCGAGGCCGGCCCGGACCGCGCCGTCGCGCACCGATCCGAGCGCCACGACCTCGGCTGACCAGCGCTGCTCCCCGGCGGGGATCGCGACCGGCGGCGACGCAGGGCCGGCGAGGCTGCCGACCGCCAGGCGCAGGACGATGAGCGCCGCGCCCGCGGCCACGAAGGCCCCGCCCCGCCGACCGCCGGCACGGAGCGCGAGCGCTCCGGCCACGAGGGCGGCGCAGGCTCCCGCACCGGGCCGGAGACCGGCGCGGCCGCAGCGGACGCACGGCTGGACCTGAACAGCGCGAGCGCGGAGGCGCTCGAGGCGCTGCCCGGGATCGGCACCGTCACCGCGGAGCGGATCGTCGCCGCCCGCGCGGAGAGCCCGTTCGCGAGCGTCGATGCGCTGCGTACCCGCGGCCTGGTCGGCGAGGCGACCTTCGCACGGGTCCGCGACCTCGTCCGCGCGGGACCGTGATCCCCGCCATCGGCGGGCTCGCG
>JBJTJV010000288.1:0-4857 GCA_046352645.1 Chloroflexota bacterium
GCCCGGAGCCAGGCCGCGATCGCCGCGGCGTCCCCGCCCCGCCCGCCGTCGATGGGCCCCTGGGCGATCGAGCCGAGGGCGAGCCCGAGGATGCCGAGGCCGAGCACGTCCGGCAGCCCGCCCGCCTCCGCGGGGTCGGGGAGCAGCCCCGCACCCCGGAGCACGGACGCGGCGGAGGACGGCACGACGTCGGCGAGGTCGTCCACACGCGCCGCCATCCCGAGCAGGTCCACGAGGGTGCGCCGGGCGGGATCCGCGCCCAGGATCGTGTGCAGCCGCTCGGGGGCGTCCTCGGCGGTCGGGCGGAAGGTCGCGGCGGCCTCGGCCAGCGCGCGCAGCGTGCCCACGGCGCGACGCTCCCAGAGGTCGGCGAGCAGCTCGGCGACGTTGCCGTAGCGCGCGTAGAGGGCGCCGTACGTGAGCCCGGCCCCCGCCGCGACATCGCGCAGGCCGGCACGATCCGCCCCGAGCTCCGCGACCGTCACGACCGCGGCGTCGAGGATCCGGTCGTCCGTGCGTAGCCCCCGCAGCTGCCGTGCCCGCACACGCTCCATCGCCGCCAGCCTAGCGCCGCGCCCGCCTTCGCGTGCGGGCGACCGCGACCCGTCGGGCCGACGTGCGGGTGGCCGCGCACGGGGCGCCCGGCCGGGCCGGTTGCCCCCGGCGACGGGGGCGGGTACACTCCGCGGGCCCGAGCGCTCGGGCCGTTTCGTCTCGCGCCGGACACGTCCGGCGGGCGATCGCGCCGAGCGCACCCCCTCCCGGCCGACGGCAGCCGGGATACGGCGCGGGCGAGCAGATGCGCCGCCAGGAGGTGATCCCGGATTGGCTGAGGTCCGAGTCGGAGAGAACGAGTCCTTCGAGAGCGCCCTGCGGCGATTCAACAAGAAGATCCAGCAGAGCGGCATCCTCGCGGAGGCGCGACGACGCGAGCACTACGAGAAGCCCAGCGTCAAGCGCAAGCGCAAGGAAGCGAAGCGCAAGAAGGCGACCCGCCAGGACTAGGCGGCCACCGGGTGCGGCACCGATGCGGTGCCGCACCCGCGATGATTCGGGGTCCGGCACAGCGCCTGCCCCGGGAGACGACCACACGATGGACCTTGCAGCGCGACTCGCGGCGGACCTCAAGGCCGCCATGCGCGAGCAGGACGCCCTCCGCCGGGACACGCTCCGGATGGTGATCTCCGCCGCGCACAACGCGGAGAAGGCGGCCCGGCGTCCCCTCACGGAGGACGAGCTCGTCGCCGTCCTCGTGCGCGAGGTGAAGACCCGTCGCGAATCCATCGATGCATTCACCCAGGCGGGCCGACCCGACCTCGCCGCCAGGGAGCAGGCGGAGGCCGAGATGCTCGCCGCCTACCTTCCGGCAGCGCTCTCGGAGGACGAGCTCCGTGCCCTCGTCCTCGCCGCGATCGACGAAGCCGGTGCGACCGGACCGCGGGACATGGGCCGCGTCATGGGCCTGCTCACGCCGCGGACGCGCGGCCGTGCGGACGGTCGGGCGGTCTCCGCGCTCGTCACGGCGGAGCTCGGCCGGCGCGCGTCCGGCGGCTGAGGTCCGCATGCCCACGCCGGGTGCGCCGCTCGCGCGCGTCACCCTCGAGTCCGCCCCCGGCATCCCGGCGCTCCTCCCCGCCGCGACCCTGCGTGCCCTCGTGCGGCGCGCGCTCGGCGCGGCAGGCGCGCCGGCCGGGGCGGTCGTGGGCGTCATCCTCGCCGACGATGCCCGTCTCGCCGAGCTGAACGCCGTGCACATGGGCAAGGACGGTCCCACGGACGTCCTGAGCTTCCCCCTCCTGCCCCCGTCCGCCTTCCCGGCGCATGCCGGTCAGGATCCTGCGCTCCGGGCCGCGGGCCCGGCCGATGGCTTCGTCCTGCCGCCCGGGCTGCCGGTCCACCTCGGCGAGATCGTCGTGTCGGTCGAGCGTGCCATCGCGCAGGCGACGGGCGGGACGGGGGGCCAGACCGGCGATCGCGGCGGCGACCCGGCCGACGAGCTCCGGCTGCTCCTCGTCCATGGCGTCCTCCACCTCTGCGGCTGGGATCACGCGGATGCCGGGGAGGAGACCGCGATGCGCGCGCTCGAGCGGGCGATCCTCACCGGGGGGCACGGCGCACCCTGACGCCCTCCGGGCGCCTGCAACCTTTCCGGAGGCTGTCGCCTCGGAGGAGGTGATGCAACCCCGGCGACGCTGGTCCGGGGGCCACGGATGGAGGCCCGGATGCGCAGGCGGATCGCGCTCATCGTCGGATCGGCAGCCGCGGCCGCGACGCTCGCCGTCGGCCTCGCCGCGGCGGGCTTCGGGCCGGCCACGGCACCGGACGCCGGCGCGATGGCCGCGTCGGACCCCACGGAGGCGCAGGCGGCCGTCGAGGCGCTGCTCGCACCCTGGGACGGCGCCGGAGCCGACCTCGCGCCGACCGTCACCGTGGAGGAGGAGGTCGTCTACATCCGGCCCGCTGCGACACCGCGGATCATCCGCGTCACGCGCGTCGCCGCCGCATCCGCGCGCGGCGCAGCCGCCGATGACGCCGCCCGGCGGGGTCGGGCCGGCGATCGGGAGGACCGCGAGGACGATCGGGAGGACCGCGAGGACGAGCGCGAGGACGAGCGCGAGGACCGGCGCGAGGACCGGCGCGAGGACCGCGAGGATGAGCGGGAGGACGACTGATGGCCGCTGCCACGCCCTCTGCCCCGTCGCCCGCGCCCCGCAACCCGCCGCCCGCCGCGCTCCCCCACCCCCTCGCGCACTGTGCCTCCGCGCTCGCCGCGCTCTCCGTGCTCACCGTGGGGCTCGTCGCGGTCCCGGCCGCGCCGCCCGTGGAGGAGCCGGTCGCCGATCTCCCCGTCGCCCGGGAGGTGATCGTCGAGCGGCGCGTCCGCTATGTGCGCCTGAAGCGCGGCCATACGCCGCCGCCCGGAGCGCGCGTCATCGACGCCGCCGAGCCCACCCCCCGCCTGCTCGTCACGCGGATCGCCGCACCTGCGCCCGAGCGGCGCAGCCGGCCCGTGGCGCGGACACGCCAGTCGGGGGGCTGAGCATGCACACCGCGCTCCGCGACCGGTCCGCCCCGGCGCCTTGCACGGTCCCCGCTGCCCCGGCGTCCGCGCTCGTCGAGCGGACCTGGGCCGGTCGCGCGATGGGTGGCGGGCTCGCCCTCCGCGTCGTCGCGCCCGCGGCGGAGACCGCCCGTGCCGATGCGGCGCTCGCTGCCACCGCGGCCCGCATCGGCGCGTGGGCCGCCCGCCTCACGCGCTACACGGAGACGTCCGACCTGGCCCTCCTCAATGCCGATCCGTCCGCGCCGGAGGTCGCCGTGCGTCCCACGCTCGCCGCCGTCCTGCGCGCGGCTGCCGCGTCCGCGGTCGCGACGGACGGCCTCCTCGACGTCACCCTCCTCGACGCGCGGCTCGGCGCCGAGAGCGGCGATGCCACGCCGGTCCTCCCGGTCGCGTGGTCGCTCGCCGACGGGCCGCGCGGCAGCGCGCGCGTCCTGCGCGCCGGCCCCTGCCGCTTCGATCTCGACGGTGTCGCGAAGGGTGCCATCGCCGACCGCGCGCTCGCGCTCCTGCGCCGCTGGCCCGCCGCGCTCGTGGACGCGGACGGCGACATCGCGCTGCGGACGGGCCGCGGCCGCACCTGGGAGATCGCCGTCGCCGACCCGCGCGACCCCGACGCCGACCTCGCGATCCTCGCGCTCGACGATCGGGTCGCCGGGGGCAGCCACGGGATCGCGACCTCGGGGACGAGCGTCCACCGATGGCCGGACGGACCGGACCGGACACCCCGCCACCACCTCATCGACCCGCGGACCGGACGCCCGGCCCGGACCGACCTCGTCCAGGTCACGGTCCTTGCCGGTGACGCGCACCGGGCCGAGGTGCTCGCGAAGAGCGCGCTCATCGCGGGCACCGATGCCGGGCTCGCCCTCCTCGACGCCGCGAACGTGCGCGCGGCCATCCTGCTCCGGGCGGACGGCGACGTGCTCGCCACGCCCGGCAGCCCCGCGTGGCTGGCATGAACGGCCGCGGCCTCAGCCCTCGGGCGCGCCGGGCCGGCTGGCTCGTCGTCGGCATCGTGCTCGTGGCGGTCCTCGCCGCGACCGGCGGCGGCGCGCTCGAGCGGCTCGCCACGTGGGCCCGCGACGAGCACGACCGGCTCCCGTGGTACGCGACCCGCCTCTTCGCGCTCCTCGCCTGGCTCGCGCTCACCGCCTCGGTGATCTGGGGCCTGCTCCTCTCGACCGGGATCCTCGACGCGATCGCGCACCGGGCGGTCTCGTTCACCCTCCACCAGGATCTCTCGGGGGTCGGGCTGGCGCTCGCCATCGTCCACGCGGCGATCCTGATGATCGATCGGGCGGTCCCGTACTCCCCGCTCGAGCTCCTCGTGCCGTTCAGCGGGTCCTACCGGCCCGTCTGGGTGGGCATCGGGCAGATCGCCCTCTGGCTCGCCGTCATCGTCTTCGCGAGCTTCTACCTGCGCAAGCGGATCGGCCAGAAGCGCTGGCGGACGCTCCACTACGTCTCCTTCCTCGCCTTCGTCGGCGCGACGGCGCACGGGCTGATGGCCGGGACGGACACGGGTGCGCCGCTCGTCTGGTGGGCGTACGTGGGCGCGAGCGCGCTGACCGTCTTCCTTCTCGGCTACCGGATCGCGCTCGCCGTGCTCGCTCGGGTCGCGCCCGAGGTGCCGGCGCCCACGGTCCGGACGCCACGGACGGTCGCGTCGCCGGCACCTCGGGCGCGACCCGAGCGAGCACGGCGAGCGCGATCCGGTAGCCGAGAAGGAAGACGGTCAGCGCGCTCGCGCCCACGTACGCCCACCAGACGAGCGGCGCACCCGTGTCCGTCCC
>JBJTJV010000289.1:0-22520 GCA_046352645.1 Chloroflexota bacterium
GAGCGCATCGGCGCCCGCGGGGAGCGGCGCGGCGATGCCGAGCGCGCTGCACCCCCCGAGGAGGACCGCGGAGGAGAGCGCGAGAGCTGCGGTGGCGGCAGGGACGTGCATCGGGCTGTGAAGGATGCCCCAAGGTGGCAGGTCGTGCCGCCGCGCCCGACCGGCGGCACGACGCGGGAGCCCCTAGACTTCCGCCACGACGACACGCACGGAGACGATCGATGTCCGCAGATCACGCGCAGGCAGCGCCGGACCACGGCGCGCACGGGGACGGCTCCCACGCGGACAGCCATGACGCGCACGGCCATGGAGGCGAGGCGCTCGGCCCGATCGACATCCGCGCCTGGGGAGCGCTCCTGGTCGGCGGCGCCGCCGGGCTGCTTGTCGCCGCCGTGCTCTACCTGGTCACGACCGCCTGACCGTCGGCCGACGGGAGCGCCGTCCGGTCGACGCGGGAGGCGCCGCGCCGCCTAGAAGAGCCCGACGATCCGGCCGTCCGCGTCGAGGTCGACCCCCTCGCCGTTCGGGTGCGTGGGGAGGCCCGGCATCGTGCGCATGTCACCGCAGTACGCCGTGACGAAGCCCGCGCCCGCGAAGAGGCGCGCGTCCCGGATGGGCAGCCGGAAGCCGCGCGGCCGGCCCTTGAGCGCCGGGTCGTGGCTGATGGACGACTGCGTCTTGGCCATGCAGACCGGCACGGCGCCATAGCCGAGGCGGCCGATCGCATCGAGCGCCCGCTCGGCCTCCGGGGCGTAGTCCACGCCGTCGGCCCCGTAGATGCACGACGCGATCGCCTCGATGCGGTCGCGCAGCGTCGCGTCCGGCCGGTCGAGGAAGCGGAAGTCCGGTGCGTCGGCCTGCGCCACGGCCCAGACCGCGCGCGCGAGCTCCTCCGCCCCCGCCCCGCCGACCGCGAAGTGGCGCGCGACGATGGCGTCCCGCGCGCCCGCGCGGAGGGCGACCTCGCGGATCACCTCGACCTCGCTGTCGCGGTCGTCCGGGAAGGCGTTGACGGCGACGACCGCGGGGATGCCGTACTGGGCCGCGATCGCGAGATGCGCCTCGAGGTTCTCCGCGCCGCGGCGGACGGCCTCCGGATCCTCGCGCCGGATGGCCTCGTCGAGCGGCTTGCCCGCGACGACCTTGCCGGCTCCGCCGTGCATCTTGAGGGCCCGGATCGTGGTCACGATGACGGCCGCGCTCGGGCGGAGCCCGCTCATCCGGCACTTGATGTCCACGAACTTCTGGAAGCCCATGTCCGAGCCGAAGCCGCCCTCGGTCACGACCGCGTCCATGAGCTTGAGCGCGACGCGGTCGGCGACGACGGACGAGTTGCCGTGGGCGATGTTCGCGAACGGACCCGCGTGGATGAAGGCCGGCCCGCCCTCGAGCGTCTGGGCGAGGTTCGGCTTGATCGCGTCGCGCATCACGACCGCCATGGCGCCCGCGACCCGGAGGTCCTCGAGCGTCACCGGCCGCCCGTCGCGCGTCTCGCCGACGATGACACGCCCGATGCGGGCGCGCATGTCCGCGAGGTCGGTGGCAAGGGCGAGGATCGCCATCACCTCGGATGCCGCGGTGATGTGGAACTCGGTCTCGCGCGTGTCCTCCGTCTCGCCGATGCCGACGAGGACGCGGCGAAGGACGCGGTCGTTCACGTCCACGACGCGCGGCCAGCGGATCGTGGCCGGGTCGATGCCCAGCTCGTTGCCGCGGAGGAGGTGGTTGTCCAGGAAGGCTGCGCCGGTGTTGTGCGCTGCGGCGACCGCATGGAGGTCGCCGGTGAAGTGGAGGTTGATGTCCTCCATGGGCACGATCTGGCTGTAGCCGCCGCCCGCGCCGCCGCCCTTGATGCCGAAGACCGGGCCGAGCGACGGCTGACGCAGCGTGGCGGCCGCGCGGACGCCGATCCGGTTGAGGGCCTGGGTGAGGCCGACGGTCGTCGTCGTCTTGCCCTCGCCGAGCGGCGTGGGCGTGATGGCGGTGACGACGATCTCGCGGCCGTTCGGCCGGCCGGCGAGCCGCTGGAGGATCTCGAGGCGCACCTTCGCCTTGTAGGGCCCGTAGAGCTCGAGCTCACCGGGCTCGATCCCGATCTCCTCGGCGATCTCCAGGACGGGTCGGAGGCGCGCGTTCTGGGCGATCTCCAGGCTGCTCGGCATCGACATGCGGTACGTCCCTGTCCTCTCGTGCGCAGTTCGGTCGGTTTCTGTCTACCGGAACTCTAGCCTGCCAGGGACCGCGGGTCCTCCGGCGAGCGGAGCTCCCCGGACCGGACCAGCGCATGGATCCGGGCGACGGTGGCATCGATGGCGTGGAGGCGCGTCTCCACCTCGCGCGGCCAGGCATCCGCCGCGGCCCGGTCCGTGAGATACGGGATGTTCACGTGGACGTTCGCGCCGGCGCCCCGCGCCCCCGCCCGGCAGAGCAGCGCAGCGACATCGAGGTCGCTCGCGGCATGCAGGTTGCTCCGTCCGGCGAGGCGCTCGATCTCGTCCGCGAGGAGATCGCAGGCGCGGACGATCTCCAGCGGGACGCGGGCGGCCTCGACGGCGGCCGCGGCGATCGCGGCATCGCGGGCGGCAGCCTCCGCCGCGTCGTCACGCGGCATCCGGCGGGCGGCGGAGAAGGCAGCGTAGGCCGCGGCGTCCGCGTCGGCGAGCGCAAGGAGCCGGACGCGCGCCGCATCGGCGGCGGATCCCGCCACGGCGATCGAGGCTGCGTAGGCGGCGTAGCGGGCGCGGCCGGCGGAGAGCCGAGCGACCCTCGCCACGAGGCTCGCGGCAAGGCTAGCGGCGATCGCCGACGCGCTCCCGCCGCCGGGCGTCGGCGCTTCCGACGCGAGCAGCTCGGTGAACGCACCGACGGTCAGGTCGGCGTAGGCAGGATGCTCGGATGCCATCCGGGCGATTGTCGCACGCGGCCGGAACCCCGGGCCGCCGCGGGTTCAGGCCGCGGCGAGGCCGTGGACGACCTCCGCCTCGACGCCGATCACCGACCAGCGGCGGGACCGGTACGCGTAGGCGAGGCGCATGCGCGCGCCGGGCGTGCGCACGACGAAGACCGTGCGCGGACCGGTGGTGAGCGGATAGGCGAGCGATTCATCCCGTACGCGCTCCACGGCCAGGACGGGGATCGTGTCCCCGCCGGCATGGACGGTACGCGGCGTGCCGGTGATGCGGTCGCAGTCGACCGTGACAGCGGCGGGATCGGTGGTGGCCATCGACATCTGCGGACTCCTCTCCGTCATGGACGATCGGTGGCTCTCCGGACCGGGGCACATCGGCGGCGAGAGAACATCCGTTCGGTTACCGAGGGGACCGTAGCAGAACATCCGTTCTACCGTCAAGCCCCATCGCTTCGACGCGGATGCTCCGAGTGCTGCGTGCCATCTCGTGTGTCACGCCGTTGCGGGACCTCCGGATCCTCCGGCGGAGACGCCGTCCCGGGCCCGGGCGCACCGACCCTGGGCGCCTCCGGGGCGTGGCGCGGGTCCCGCGCGAAGGGCTCCGCGACGTCGCTGCCGAGCAGGCGCGCGCGGACGATCGCGCCGGAGCCGAAGCGGGCGCGCACGGCGTCCGCGGCACGCTCCGCACGGGCGGCGCGCCCGCGTGTCCCGGTCGGGTCGTCGAAGAGGCCGAGCTGCTCGCGGTCGGTGAGGCCGGAGGCGGCGATGCCGAGTAGGCGGATCCGGGCACCCCGGAGCAGCGGCGCGGCGAGCGCGGCCGCGATCGCGCGCAGCTCCGCCGCATCGTCGGTGGGCGCCGCAAGCGTGCGCTGCCGGGTGTGGGTCGCGAACGTCGCATCGCGCACCTTCACGGTCACGGTCGCGGCCCGGACACCCCCGGTCCGGAGCCGCCGGGCGACACCGTCGGCGAGGGCCAGGAGCGTGCGATCGATCGCCTCGGCGTCGCTCGTGTCCTCCGGGAAGGTGTGCTCGTGCCCGACCGACTTCGCCGCCTCGCCGGTGCCGACCGGCGTCGGGTCCACGCCGCGCGCACGCCCGAGGAGCAGCGGCCCGTTCGCCCCCAGGCGCCGGAGCAGGACGTCCTCCGGCAGGGCCGCGAGGTCCCCGATCGTGCGCACACCGAGCTCGGCGAGCGCGGCGCGCGTCTTCTCGCCGACCCCCCACAGGCGCCCGATCGGGAGGGGCGCAAGGAAGTCGGCCTCGGTCCCGGCGGGCACGACGACGAGCGCATCCGGCTTGCGCAGGTCCGACGCGATCTTCGCCACGAGCCGCGAGCCGGCGACACCGACCGACGCGGTGAGCCGCTCCTCGGACGCGATCGCGGCGCGGATGGCGCGGGCGACCGCCTCGGGGCTCCCGTGGAGCGCCTCGGTCCCCGCGACGTCGAGGAAGGCCTCGTCGATGGAGACCTGCTCGACGAGGGGGCTGAAGCGCCGGAGGATCGCCATCACGGCGCGGCTGACGGCCGCGTAGCGCGCGCCATCGACGGGCAGGAAGACCGCGTCCGGGCAGAGCCGGTGCGCGGTCCGCAGCGGCATGGCGGAGCGCACGCCGAAGCGGCGTGCCTCGTAGGATGCGGCGCTCACGACGCCGCGGCGGGTGGGATCGGACCCACCGACCACGACGGGCCGACCGCGAAGCTCGGGACGGTCTCGCTGCTCGACCGCCGCGAAGAACGCGTCGAGATCGACGTGGAGGATCGTCGCGCCGCGCATCGCGGCGACCGTGCCGCCCGGGTCCGTGCCGGGCGGCCCGGCGTCAGCCCTTCGGCTCGACGGCGATCGTGACCTCGGCCTCGAGGCCCGCGTAGACCCGGATCGCGACCTTGTACGTGCCGAGGGTCTTGAGCGGATCGGTGAGGTCGATCTTGTGGCGGTCCACCGTGATGCCGCGGCGGGCGAGCGCGTCCGCGATGTCCTTGGCGGTGATCGAGCCGTAGAGCTTGCCGCCCTCGCCGACCTTCACGCCCATCGTGAGCGTGGTGCTGGAGATCCGCTGGGCGGCGATCTCCGCCTCCTCGCGCTCCCGCTTGCGCTTCTCCTCGCGGCTGGCGATGTCGTGCTGCCAGGCACGGTAGGCGCCGCCGTTCGCCGAGACCGCCTTGCGCTGCGGGATGAGGAAGTTCCGGGCGTACCCGTCCGCGACCTCCTTGAGCTCGCCGCTCTTGCCGAGCGACGGGATGTCCTGCGTCAGGATGACCTTCACTGTGCGGTGTTCCTCCTAGGGTCCGGGGCGATCCCGGCATCGGCGAGCCGGTCCCGAACGAGCATCATGCCTGCCTCGATCATCCCGGGCAGACGCATCACGGCCGCGCGCACCGGCGCGGGCAGGAAGCGGCGGACCGATTCCATGTCCCGCTCGAGCTCCCGGCCGTCGATCCCGAGCGCGTACATCCTATCGAGAAGCACCGCACGGGGCACTCCCTCGAGGAAGAGGTCGAGCGCGATGACCACGACCGCGACATCGTCGATCCTGCTCACGAGGGGCAGGAAGTCCGGCACGAGGTCGAACGGGGACGCGACGTAGGCCGCCGCAGCCGCGAGCAGGACCTTGCGCGAGGCCGGCACGCGGCTGTCGAGCAGGAGCTCCCCGATGAGCCGGCCGTACTGCGGGACGCGCGCGACGATCGGCAGGAACGGCCACAGGCCGACCACCGAGAGGCCGATGCGGAAGGGCGTGCGCCGGGACATGGGACGGGGAGTCTAGCGCGCGCCCCCGCACGCGTCGCCCGGCCGTGGCGGCATCCTGCTTGACATTCGAACGGGCGTTCGGTAGCCTCCCTCGCAAGGAGGTGCAGGTGACCAAGCACGATGCGCTGCGCAGGCAGAGGATCCTCGAGTTCATCGCGGCGACCATCCGCGCGCGCGGCTTCCCGCCGTCCGTGCAGGAGATCGCCGTCGCCGTCGACCTCGCCTCGACATCGGCCGTCCACCACCATCTCGTCGCCCTCGAGCGGGACGGCCTCCTGGAGCGCGACCCCAAGCAGTCGCGCGCCCTGCGCCTCACGCCGCTCGCGGCGCTCCAGGGCGGGCTCAGCTCGGAGCTCGTCCCGCAGTCGAGCGGGGCGGAGATCCACCATCTGCCGGTCCTCGGCCAGATCGCCGCCGGCGGCCCGATCGAGGCGTACCAGGACGCGAGCGAGACGCTCGGCGTGCCGGAGATGCTCGCGCCGGGCGGGGACGCGTACATCCTCCGCGTCCGCGGCGATTCCATGGTGGACGCGCACATCGCGGACGGGGACTTCGTGGTGATCCGGCCGCAGGCGAACGCGCGCGACGGGGACATCGTCGTGGCGCAGGTGGAGGAGAACGCGGTCACGCTGAAGCGGTTCTATCGCGAGAAGGACCGGATCCGCCTCCAGCCCGCCAACCCGGACTACCCGCCGCAGTACTACCCCGAGGTCCGGATCCAGGGCAAGCTCATCGGGGTGATCCGCCGGGTGGACTGACCGGCGCGTCCATCCACAACCCGTCCACGAGCGGACGCAGTTCGTCCGGATCTTCGTGGACATGCCGCTGGCGGGGCACCGCGGCCGGACGGCACTCTTGGCCTCCCACCGCCGGTGCGGTGGCGAGACAGCGTCCCGACCAGGAGCCCACGTGTCCATCGATCGCCTTCCGCCACAATCCATCGAAGCCGAGCAGTCGGTGCTCGGCGCGCTCCTCATCGACCGTGATGCGATCACGGAGGTGGCGGAGATCCTCCGTCCGGAGGACTTCTACCGCAGCCACCACGGCACGATCTACGCGGCGGTCCTCGCGCTCTCCGAGCGACGGGAACCGGTGGACGTGGTCACCGTCTCGGAGGTGCTCGAGCGCTCGGGCGACCTCGAGCCGGTCGGCGGGTCGGCCTACCTCGCGACGCTCATGAACAGCACGCCGACCGCGGTGAACGCCGTCCACTACGCGCGGATCGTCGAGCGCAAGGCGGTGCTCCGGAACCTCATCGGCGCCGCCGGGAAGATCGCGGGCATCGGGTACGACGAGAGCGCGGAGATCGGCGCGGCGATCGATCGGGCCGAGCAGGAGCTCTTCGCGGTCAGCCAGCGGCGTGTCGCGTCGGGCTTCGAGGGGATCCGCGGCCTCCTCCACAACGCGTACGACCGGCTCGACTACCTCCACCAGCACCGCGGCGAGGTGAACGGGATCCGGACCGGGTTCCTGGACCTCGACACCCTCACGACAGGCCTGCAGAAGTCGGACCTGATCATCCTCGCGGCGCGCCCGTCCATCGGCAAGACGAGCCTCGCGCTGAACGTTGCGGAGCACGCCGCGGTGCGCGAGGGCAGGACGGTCGGGGTCTTCAGCCTCGAGATGAGCAAGGAACAGCTCGTGCTCCGCCTGCTCTCGTCGGTGGCAGGCATCGATTCGCAGCGGCTCCGCACCGGCTACCTCGAGGAGATGGACTTCACGCGCCTCGCGCCCGCGATGAACGCGCTGGCGGAGGCACCGATCTACATCGACGACACGCCGAACATCACCGCGACGGAGCTGCGCACCAAGGCGCGCCGCCTCCAGGCAGAAGCGGGTCTCGACCTCGTCATCGTGGACTACCTCCAGCTGATGCAGGCTTCCACCACCTCGCGCGACGCGAACCGCGTCCAGGAGGTCGCGGAGATCAGCCGTGGTCTCAAGGCGCTCGCACGCGAGCTGAGCGTGCCGGTCATCGCGCTGAGCCAGCTGAGCCGCCAGGCGGAGATGCGCGAGTCCAAGGAGCCGCGCCTGTCGGACCTGCGGGAATCCGGCTCGATCGATCAGGACGCGGACCTCGTGATGTTCCTGTGGCGGGAGAAGGAGCGCGGCCCGGACGAGGCGGAATCGGACGGCGAGGTGGTGAAGCTCAAGCTCGCCAAGCACCGGAACGGCCCGACCGGGCAGGTGGACCTCTGGTTCCGCAAGCGGATGACGCGCTTCGTCTCCGCCACGGACCCGGACCGCCACCCGGCGGGGACGTACAGCTGACGCCTCATCCCGGCCGGCGTCGCGGCAGGGCCCTCCCGGCCCGCGCGGGAGCCGAGCCTCTAGAATGACGGCTCGGGAAGCGGCAGCTACGGGAGGTCGGGCGCAATGGGCGTGATCATCATCCGGGAGATGGTCGGGACGAGCCCCGATTCCTGGAGCGACGCGGCGCGGACCGCCGTCGAGCGGGCGTCACGGACCGTCCGGAACATCCGCCAGGTGGAGGTCGTGAAGTCCTCCGCCCGGGTCGAGGACGGCCACATCGTCGAGTACCGGGTGGAGCTGAAGATCCACTTCGAGTACGAGGCCTGACCGCCGCGCTCGTGTCCAGCGGGATGTGCGCATGAGCGCGATCGCGGTCGTCGGCATCGGCTGTCGGCTGCCGGGCGGGATCGATTCGCCGGATCGCCTCTGGGAGGCGCTGCTCGGCGGCGTCGATCTCGTCGCGGAGGTCCCGGCCGATCGCTGGGACGTGGACGCGCTCTACGACGCGGAACCCGGGACACCCGGTCGGTCGGTCTCGCGCTGGGGTGCGTTCCTGGACGACCCGTTCGGCTTCGACTACCCGTTCTTCGGCATCGGCGAGCGCGAGGCGCGCGCGATGGACCCGCAGCACCGCCTCCTCCTCGAGGTGACGTGGGAGGCCGCGGAGCGTTCCGGCCGCGACCCGCGCAGCCTCGCCGGGGCCCGTGCGGGCGTCTTCTTCGGCCTCGCGCACCAGGACTACGCGATGCTCACCCGCGACGCGGGCGCGCTCGGCGAGGCGTACAGCTTCACCGGGACGCCGTTCAGCATGGCCTCCGGTCGCGTCGCCCACGCACTCGGCCTCCGTGGCCCGGCGGTCAGCCTCGATACGGCGTGCTCGTCGAGCCTCGTGGCGGTCCACACCGCGCGTCGGAGCCTGCTCGCCCGCGACTGCGACGTTGCCTTCGCGGGCGGCGTGATGCTGATGTTCACGCCCACGACCGACGCGTCCGCGTCGGGCCTCGGGATGCTCTCGCCGACCGGCCGATGCCGCCCGTTCGATGCCGCGGCGGACGGCTTCGTCCGCGCGGAGGCGTGCGGGGTCGTGATGCTCAAGCGCCGCGAGGACGCCGAGCGGGACGGCGACCGGATCCTCGCGCTCATCCGCGGCAGCGCGGTGAACCAGGACGGCCGAACGCACAACATCCTCGCGCCGTCGCGCACCGCGCAGGTCGAGGTGATCGAGCGGGCGCTCGACGAGGCGGGCGTGGACCCGGCGAGCGTGGGGCTCGTGGAGGCGCACGGCACCGGCACGCCGGTCGGGGACACGGAGGAGTACGGCGGCCTCGCAGCGGTCTACGGGCGGAGCGGCCCGGTCGCGGTCGGATCGGTGAAGAGCAACCTCGGCCACGCGGAATCGGCGGCGGGCGCCATCGGCCTCATCAAGGCGGTCCTGTCGCTCGACCGGGGCGTCGCGCCGGGGATGGTCCACCACCACGCGCTCCCGGCGCATCTCGCGTCGCTCGCGACCGGGCTCCACGTCCCGACAGCCCCGACCGCGCTGCCGACCGCGCTGTCGACCGCCGCCGGCGAGAGCGTGCGCCGCGCGGGGGTCTCGTCGTACGGGATGTCCGGCACGAACGCCCACGCGGTCATCGAGAGCGCGCCCGCCGGCCCGGGCCCGGGATCGGCCGCGGCCGCTGCAGCCGCCGCCATGGACGGCGTAGCGCGGCTCTTCCCGATCTCCGCCTCGTCGCCGGATGCCCTGCGCGCGACCGCGGATCGGCTCGCTGCCTGGCTCGCCGACGCGCCGGCCCCGCCCCCGCTCGATGATCTCGCGCACACGCTCGCGACCCGCCGCGGCCACCGTACCGTCCGGGCCGTGCCGGTCGCCCGGAGCCACGACGCGCTCCTTGGGCAGCTCCGGCGGATCGCCGCGGACGGTCCGGTCGGCGCGGAGGGGACCGTCGGCGACGGGCGAGGGCCGGTCTTCGTCTTCTCCGGCCAGGGGTCCCAGTGGGACGGGATGGGCGCCGCGCTCCTCGCGCGCGACCCGGTCTTCGCGGCGACGGTCGCGGAGATCGAGCCGCGGATCGCCGCGATCGCGGGCTTCTCCGTCACCGCCGCGCTCCGCGACCCGGGGACGCTCGTGGGCATCGACCGGATCCAGCCCGCGATCTTCACCTTCCAGGTCGCGCTCGCAGCCGCACTCCGCGCCGCCGGGGTCGTCCCGTCGGCCGTCATCGGGCATTCGCTCGGCGAGGTCTCGGCCGCGGTCGTCGCGGGCGCGATCCCGCTCGCGGACGGGATCGACGTCATCTGCCACCGGGCGCTCCTCTGCCGCCGGCTCGCCGGGCTCGGTGCGATGGCGGCGGTCGAGCTCGCGCCGGCGGAGGTCCGCGACGCGCTGGCGCGCGCCAGGGTGGAGGACGTGGAGATCGCGGTGATCGCCTCGCCGACCTCGACGGTGATCGGTGGCGACGCGGCCGCCGTCCGCGGGCTCGTCGCCGCGTGGCAGGCGGAGGGGCGCTTCGCGCGGGAGGTCGCCGTGGACGTCGCCTCGCACACCGCGCAGGTGGAGCCGATCCTCGCCGAGCTCGCGGAGCGCCTCGCGTCCGTCACGCCCGCGATCCCACGGGTCCCGCTCTACGCGACCGCGCTCCTCGATCCGCGGGAGACCCCCGTCTGCGATGCCGCCTACTGGGTGGAGAACCTCCGGCACCCGGTCCGCTTCCGGGCGGCCGTCGCCACCGCGATCGAGGATGGCCACCGCGTCTTCCTCGAGCTCGCGCCCCACGCGCTCCTGACCCGCGCGGTCCTCCAGAACGCGGCAGCAGCGGACGTCGCCGTCCGCGCGCTCCCCAGCCTGGCCCGGGGCGAGGACCCGGCGGACGGCGTCCTCGGGATCGTCGCCGCGCTTCACGCGACGGGGGCGGGCGTGGACCTCCGGGCCCGCCAGGGCGTCGGCCGGCTGCTCGATGCGCCGCTCCCGGCGTGGACCCACCACCGCCTCGTCCTCGAGCGCGCGACGGGCGCCGTGATCGGCGACCGCCCGCTCGGCGGCGGCGGGCTTCTCGGCGTCCACCGGACGCTCCACGAGGAGCCGGAGCGCCACGTCTGGGCCGCCGAGCTCGGCCTTGCCGCGCACCCCTGGCTCGCCGACCACGAGGTCCACGGCGTCGCCCTCTTCCCGGGCGCGGGCTACGCCGCGATGGCGATCGACGCGGCGCACGCGACGCTCGGCCCGGGGAGCGCGGTCCACGATCTGCGCTTCGACCGGGCGCTCCGGCTGGAGCCCGAGACGCCGGTGGCGATGACCGCTGTCGCGGGCGCGGACGGGGGGCTGGAGCTGCGGGTGGAGAGCGCGATGGACGGCGCCCCGGCGATCCATGCGACCGCCACGCTCCGCGCGGTCGCCGATCCGGGGGCGGACGCAGCCGCGACCGTCGTTCCGGGCGACCTCGATCCGACCGAGCAGTCGCCGGACGACGTGTGGGACTGGTGGTCGCAGCGGGGCGTCCGCTATGGGCGATCGTTCCGGGCGATCGAGCGCGGCCCGCGCCGGACGACGGATGGTCGGTCGATCGTGACGGGCCTCCGGCTCCCCGCCGCGGTGCGCCGCGACGCCCGGGACCACGTCATCCACCCGGTCCTCCTCGATGCGGCCTGCCAGACCGTGGCCGCGTTCCCGGAGGTGCGATCGGCCACCGGCACGCGGTCGCTCCTTCTCCTCGGGATCCGGACGATCGCCATCGAGGGCCCCGTCGGCGAGCGCGTGACGAGCGTGGCGCGGCTCGTCACGGTCGGCCCGGCGCGGATCGAGGCGGACGTCGATCTCCTCGGGGAGGACGGCACGCTGCGCGTCCGGCTGGGTGGGGTCGTGGTCGGCAGCGCCGCGGTCGAGCGGGATGCGGCAGCGCTCGTCGTGGATGAGCGCCTCCTCGGGGTCGCGTGGCGGGCCTGGGAGCCGCTGCCGGCGGTCGCACCGCCGGACGGGCGCTGGATCGTCGTCCGCGGTGGCCCCGGCGCGGACACCCTCGGTGACCTGGGCGCTGCGGTCGGGGCGCACGGCCATCAGGTCGAGGAGCTCGCGGGCGAGCCGGGCGACGCGCCCGATGCGCTCGCGGACCGGCTCCGCGCGCGTCTCTCCGACGGGCCGGTCGCGGGCGTCGTCCTCGTCGTCCCGGGCACCGGGATCGGGTCGGACGATCCGGCCACGGCGCGGCAGCGCGTCGGCTGGGTCGTGCGGCTCGCGCAGGCGCTCGCGGATGCGGCCGGGCGGCCGCGGCTCGTCGTCGTCACCCGGGCCGCGCAGGCCGTCCTCCCCGGGGACACGGGATCGCTCGAGCACGCCGGGATCCGCGGCCTGACACGGGTCATCGGGGCGGAGGTCCCGGCGCTCCACCCGACGCTCGTGGATGTGGCTGCCGATCCCGACCCGGCGCTCGTCGCCAGGCTCATCGTCGCGGCCACCCGGGAGGACGAGATCGCGGTGCGCGGCGGGTCGGCGTGGATCGCGAGGCTCGAGCGTGCGCCGCTCGGACCTGCCGACCGCCGGGTCGGCACGCGCGTCCCGGCGGAGCTCGGGGTCCGGATCGTCGTCCGGACGCCGGGCGATCTCGCGAGCCTGGAGGCGGTCGCTGCCAGGCGACGCGCCCCCGGACCCGGCGAGGTGGAGATCGCCGTCGATGCCACTTCGGTGAACTTCGCCGACGTCCTCGTCGCGATGGGTCGCTATCCGTCGCTGGACGGGCGCCCGCCGATGCTCGGCCTCGATGTCGTCGGGCGGGTGACCGCGTGCGGCGCCGGGGTGACGGATGTGCGCGTGGGCGATCGGGTCGGCGGGATCGCGCCCGGCGGTTGCTGGGCATCCTTCGTGACCGGCGATGCCCGTCTCGTCGTGCCGATCCCCGCGACGCTGTCGGACGCGGAGGCCGCTGCCGTGCTCACCGCGGGAGCGACCGCCTGGCTCGCCCTCGACGAGCTCGCCCGGATCGGACCGGGGGATCGCGTCCTCATCCACTCCGCGACCGGCGGGGTCGGCCGGGCGGCCGTCGCGATCGCCCGCGCCGCCGGGGCGCGGATCTTCGCGACCGCGGGCTCGGATGCGCGGCGGGCGCTCCTCCGGGCGGAGGGCATCGAGCATGTCTACGATTCGCGCACCCCGGCGTTCGCCGCGGCGATCCGGCGGGACACGGACGGTGCCGGGGTGGACATCGTCCTCAACTCGCTGACCGGCCCGGCCCAGCAGGCGGGCATCTCCGTCCTCGCGCCGGGAGGCCGGTTCGTCGAGATCGGCAAGAAGGACATCTACGGCGGGACGTGGCTCGGGCTCGCACCCTTCCGTCGCAACCTGTCGTTCTTCGCGGTGGACCTCGCGCTCCTCTGCACCACGGCCCCCGACCGCGTCCGACGGCTCATCGCCAGGGTGTTCGACCTGGCCGCCACGGGCCGCCTGCCGCTGGATGCGATCGCCACCCTTCCGCTCACCGATGCAGCGGCGGCGGTCCGGATGGTCGGTGCGGCCGCCCACATCGGCAAGCTCGTCCTCACCGTCCCCCGCACCGCGCCGGTCCGCGTCGTCGTCCCACCGGAGGAGGCGCAGCCGTTCCGCGGTGACCGCTCCTATGTCGTGTCGGGCGGCCTCGGCGGGCTCGGCCTCGTCCTTGCCGAGCGGATCTCCGCGGGGGGCGGGGGGCGGATCGTGCTCGGGGCGCGCTCGGCGACCGGTACCGCCGCGATGGACGCGATCGGTGTGATGCGGGCGCGCGGGACCGAGGTCGAGGTGGTGGCCGGAGACCTCGCGCTGCCGGGGACGGCAGGGCGGCTCGTGGATGCCGCGACCGCGACCGGACTCCCGCTCCACGGCGTCGTCCACGCCGCGGCGGTCGTCGAGGACGGCACGCTCGGGTCGGTGACCGACGCGCTCCTGGCCCGCGACTGGGCGCCGAAGGTCGAGGGAGCCTGGCAGCTCCACGAGGCGACGCGGGAAGCGGACCTCGGCTGGTTCTGCTCGTTCTCGTCGGTCGCGTCCCTCCTCGGGTCGCCGGGGCAGGCAGCCTACGCGGCGGCGAACAGCTGGCTGGACGGCTTCACCCGGATGCGCCGGGCGCACGGGCTCCCCGCGACGTCGATCGCGTGGGCCGCCTGGGGGGATGTGGGTGCCGGGGCGCACCTTGCCGACCGCGGCGACACACGGATGATCACCCCGGCCGAGGGGGCGGACGCCTTCGAGCGGATCCTCCGCCACGACCGGACCGTGGTCGCCTATGCCCCGATCGAGGGGACGCCGTGGCTGACCGCGCTCGCGGCGCGCAGCCCGTTCGCGTCCGGCCTGCGCGCCGCCGAGCCCGCCGCGGACGATGCCGCGGGCCGTCTCCGGGCGCTCCTCGCGACCCGGCCGCGGGAGGAGTGGCCCCGGATCCTCCGGCGGACGGTCGTGGAGCAGCTCGCGGCGATCCTGCGGCGGACCGTGGACCCGGACGGCTCCTTCCACGATGCCGGGCTCGACTCCCTGGGCACGGTCCTCCTCCTCACGGCCCTCGAGGCGGAGACCGGGGTGCGCCTGCCGAGCCTTGGTGCGACGACGGCCGACGAGCTCGGCGACCGGCTCGCGCTCGCGCTCGCGGGCGTCGTCGAGGTGCGAGAGCCCGCCGAACGCGCGGATGGCTGACCTCCACCCGCTCGCCGCGTGGGACGGCCTCCCCGGTCGGCTCACCGTCTGGCGACCGTCATCGGCAGCGCTGGACGCCGTGGCCCGCGCGCCGGTCTCCCTGGTGCCGCCGAGCTACGAGCAGGAGCAGCACCTGCGCGCCTACCGGGCCTGCCGCGCACGGGGCGAGGAGATGGCGCGCGTCCTCGTCTTCGCCTGGGATGCGCCCGGGACGTGCGACATGCGGGCGATGGGGCACGTCGTCGAGGCCCACCTCCGTCGGCACGACGCATACCACGGCTGGTTCGCGGATGGCGATGAGCGGATCGTCCGGCATGTCCTCCCCGACCCGTCGGCGATCCGGATCGAGCCGGTGGTGCTGGGCGAGACCGGGCCGGACGGCTGGCGCCGGATCGCTGCCGAGCTCCCCGGTCCGTTCGCCTGGGACTGCTTCCGGTTCGGGGTCGTACAGCGCGCGTCGGGCTTCACGTTCTTCGCGAGCATCGACCACGTCGTCATCGATTCCACGGTCGTCGTGACGCTCGTCGAGGAGATCCATCGGCGGTACCGGGCGATCGCGGACGGCGAGGCGCCGCCCCGGCTCGATCCCGCGGGGAGCTACCTCGACCACGTCCGGGCGCAGCGTGCGGAGATGGCGCACGCCACCCTGGAGACCCCGGGGGTGCAGCGGTGGATCGAGGTCCTCCGTCGTCACGGAGGGCGGATGCCGGCCTTCCCGCTGCCGCTCGGGGCGCTCGAGGACCGGGTGCCGACCGCGATGACGAACGCGGTGCTCCTGGACCCTGACGACGCGGACCGGTTCGCCGCCGCCTGCCGGACAGCCGGCGCACGGACGCTCGGGGGCCTCTTCGCGGCAGCAGCGCTCGCGGAGCGCTCGCTCGCGGGGACGACGCGTTACGGCGTCGTCACGCCGACGACGACCCGTCGGCCCGGGGACGGCGCACGCACCGTGGGCTGGTGCATGGGGATCGTCCCCATCGACCTCGAGACCGACGGCCAGGGCTTCGCGGCGCTCGCCCGGACGGCCCAGTCGGTCTTCGACGACCGGATCCAGCTCGCCGCCATCCCGATCGAGCGGGTCCTCGAGCTCGCGGTCGCGCTGCCGGACATCCGACCGGCAGCCACGGGCGGTGTCATGCTCTCGTACATGGACATCGGGCTCCCCCCGTACAACGCCCGTTCCGCCGCGGAGTGGGAAGCCCTCGCGGGACGCGTCTACCTCAGCCCGGGGATGGCCGCACAGGTCGGCCTCTGGGTCGTCCGCGGCCGGCGCGGCCTCACGCTCACCGCGGCCTTTCCGGACACCGCGATCGCCCGGGCCTCGATGGAGCAGTACATCGCGGCGCTCCGGGACGCCTGCCGCAGCGTGGCGCGCGGGTAGATGCGAGGGAGCGTGGGCGTCGTCCCGCTCGCCGACCATGCCACGTGGATGGCGCATGTCACCGGCCAGCGGTCGGTCATCCAGTACCTCTGGCGCTACGACCGGCCGGTCGATCCGGATGCGCTCCGCGTCTTCGAGAGCCACCTCCGACGGGGTCGGCTGGCCCGTGTCATCCGTCCGGCGCTCCTCCCCGGGTGCCGCCCCACCTGGGCCGCGGTGCCGCCCGCGGCCGCGACGTGCACGACGAGCCGGCCGCCACTCCCGCCGGATGCGATGGCCGGGTGGGCGGACGCCCAGATCGAGCTCCCGATCGACCCGGCGCGCGGTCCCGCCTGGAACCTCACCGCCCGGCGCTTCGGGGATGCGACGACCCTCGTCTCCCTCGTCGTCTCCCATGCGATCGCCGACGGGATGGGCACGACGCTCGCGGTGTGCGAAGCGGTCCGGGGCGAGGAGCGACCGGTGGCGTGGCCTCCGCTCGGATCGCGGCGCCCGCTCGGCGCGGTCGGACGTGAGGCGGCGCGCTTCGTAGCGGACCTGCCCGCGGTCGGCCGGGCGCTCGGCGCATCCGTGCGACCGCGGGCGCGCGGGAACGGCGACGATCGGGCGGGACCGGAACCGCGGGGCACGACCGCCATGACCGGAGCGACCGGCGCCGGGACCGACCACATCGCGCTGCCCACGGTCCATCTCCGGGTGCCGGTCGCGGCGTGGGATGCGCGGGCGCGGGCGCTCGGCGGGAACCGGTTCACGCTCCTGACGGCGGTCACGGTCGCGCTCGGCGATCGGCTCGGCCGCGCTCGCGACGGACAGGTGACGCTCTTCATCCCGATCGACCAGCGCGATGGTGCAGACGATGACGGCGGCAACCGGGTCACGCTGGCGCGCACGTCGGTGGACCGGGCGTGGATCGCGGGTCCGCTCGGGGCGCTCCAGCGGACCGTCCAGCGGGGGCTCGTGGCGGCCCGCCGGAACCCGGACCCGCTGGCGGCCCTCCTGCCGCTCGTCCCGTTCGTCCCGCGACGTGGCTTCGCGGCGCTCACCGACCGCGCATTGCGCGCGTCCGCCGAGCGACCGGTCACGCTGACCCACTTGGGGGTCATGCCCGACGAGCTCCTCCGGATCGACGGCCAGGACGCGGACCGGTTCGCGGTCCGCGGCGTGGACCAGGGGCTCCGACGCGCGGCGATCGAGCGGCGGGGCGGGGTGGCGACGCTGGTGTCGGCGGTCACCGGGGACGCTCTGCTCCTCAACGTCATCGCGTGGGAGGCGGGCGTCGTCACGACCCCCGGGGAGCTCCGGGACGTCGTGGACCCCATCCTCGCCGGACACGGTCTCCGCGGGGTGCCCTTCCATGGCTGACCGTTCCGCCGGCTCGCCCGCGTACGCCCGGCATCGCCTCGCGCTCCTCGACCAGCTCGCGTCCGAGCTCCACCGCGTGACGCATCGGAACCAGCAGATGCAGTGCCTCTGGCTCTACGACCGCGAGGTGGACCTCGCGGGCCTGGAGCGGACGTACGCGCGGAGGTGCGCGATGCCCGGCAACCGCCTGATCGAGCCGTCGCCGCTCCCCTTCGGCAGACCGCGCTGGGTCCACGGGCCACGGCCCGGCGATCCCATCCGGGTCGGCGACGGCGTCCTCCCCCGCGCGTCGCTACTGGCCTGGGCGAACGCGCACGCCCGGCTGCCGAGCGATCCGGTCGCCGGACCGGCCTGGCACGTCGCCGTCCAGCGCTTCGACGACGGCACGAGCGCCGTGAGCATCACCGGGTCGCACCTCGTCATGGACGGCCTGGGCGTCGTCCGGTCGATCGAGGCGGCGGTCCTCGGCACGGAGGTCGCCTGCGACTACCTTCCCCGTCACGGGCGGGGCCGGAGGACGGCGATCGCCGACGACCTCCGCCAGGCGCTCGCGGACCTCCCCGCCGGCGCGGCCGCGGGGGCACGGGCGACGGCGATGGCGATCCGGGGACGGCTGGCGCGGCCGTCGGACGGGCTGTCCCGCGACGACCCGGCGCACCACGGCGAGGGGACGGACGCCGACGGCGAGCGGATCGTGGAGCTGCCGGCGGTGATCGTCGGCGTCGATGCGGCCGCATGGGACGCGCGCGCCCGGGACCTCGCAGGGCATCCCCACGGGCTGATGCCGGCGCTGGCCGCCCGGGTCGCCGCGGGGCTCGGGCGGCTCCACCGGACGGACGGGAGCGTCTCGCTCGTCATGCCGCTCGACGTCCGCCGCGGCCTGGACGACGACCGGGCGCTCGCGTTCATCTTCGCGAACGTCGCGATCGACCCGGACGCGGCCCAGACGAGCCTCCGGCCGGTGGAGCGGGCGGTCCTCGCCGGGATGCGCAGCGCGCAGCGGCAGCCCGAGATGCTCGGCTCGCTCCTGCCCGTCGTGCCCTGGCTGCCGCGCCGGAGCGCGACGCTCCTCCTCGACGCGCTCTTCGCGTACGGCGACGAGCGACCGGTGACCTGCTCGCACGTGGGGACGCTGCCGGCCGCCATGGGCGCGATCGACGGGGCGCCCTGCCGGCGCCTGATCGGGCGCGGGGTGGACACGAACGTGACGCTGCGCGACCTGCGCCGGACCCACGGCCATCTCGTGGTCGTCGGGTCGCGCTTCCGCGACACCGTCTCGATCGGGATCGAGGGCTACGAGCCGTCGGCGGGGACGACCACGGGGGACCTCGCGGCGATCGCGCGGACCGCCCTCGCCGATCTCGGGCTGCCGGGGACGATCGAGGCCTGAGCCCGCCGGGACCGCCCGGGCCTCCCCGGTCCGGCGGCCCTCAGTCCAGGCGACCGGCGAGGCCGAGGTCGGCGAGCGCGGCCTGGACCGCGGGGACGAGCTCCGCCTCCGTCGTGACGCGCCCCGGCTGCCAGGCGGAGACGAAGATCTGCGTACGGCCCCCGATCCGTCCGCCGCCGACGAAGACGAGCCCGCCGCGCTCCACGAGCGCCGCCTCCGTGAACGCCTCGGTCTGCGTGGCCCAGAACCGGGCCGGCTCCACGCCGCAGACACGACGCAGCGCGGGATCCACGTCCCCGTAGAGCGAGCAGCCGACGGTCCACGGCGACCCCGCGGCGATCGCCTCGAGCCGCCGGGCGACCCGGGTCGGGATCCAGGGGATGAGCGGGAGGAGCGCCATCACCGGGTGCCCCTCCCGGAGCAGGGCGACCATCGCCCGCTTCAGGTCGCGCTGGACCGGGCGGAGGTCCTCCCGGCACCCCTCGGGATCCACGACGAGATCAAGGCCGGTGACCGCGTTGCCGCGTGGGTCGCCGGGGACGCGCTCGCTGATCGGGAGGACGAGCTCCGCTCGCCCGTCCGGGCGGACGCGACCGATCCGCGCGGCGAGGCGCGCGGAGAACGCGACGATCAGCGTGTTCGCATCACCGTGGAGCCGCTGGGCCGCAGCGATCAGCTCCGCCTCCTCGATGACCACCCGGACCCGGGGCAGATCGACGCGCCCCGCCGATCCGGCGACGGCCGGACCGGAGGGCCCGGGGTCGGACGGCGTCGGGCCGGCCGGGGCGGCGCGCGGTGGCCGACGGGCGAGCGTCGCGAGCGCCCGCCCCATGTCGGGGAGCGCCCGGCCCGTCTCGCGCAGGTCGCGGAGGATCCACGATCGGCGTGCGCTTCGGGGTGGATGGACGTGCGGGAACGGGACCTCGTTCACGGCATCCACGATCGCCTGGACGAACCCAAGCCCGTCCGCGATCGTGTGCGACACGATGAGCCCGAGGGCGAGGCCCCCGTCCGTGAGCGGCTGCGCCACGAGCTGCCAGCCCGGCCCGCGCTCGGGATCGAGCCGCAGATCGACGAGCCCGTTCGACCAGCGGACCACATCGGCGGGCGCGATGGGATCGGGCATCACGAGGACGGGTGGAGGGGGCGCGGCGACCCATCGGTGCCGGCCCCAGGGGAGCGGGGACCGCTGGACGAGGCGGCCGAGGAAGCCCGCGCCGAGGCGCTGGTTGAATCGCTCGACCGCCGCCGTCGGGACCGGGACGTCGTAGACCCACGTGATCGAGGGCATCGGGCCGCGGCCGAGCGCACGCAGGGCGAGGAACGAGGCCTGGTCCCGGTAGCAGAGGAGGTCCGGCGTCGTCGGGACCGGGTCGGTCGGTCGCGCGCGGCGGCGCGGCGGCGCGGTGCTCACGGGTCGGCCCGCACGTCGTCGCCGACCCCTGCCCGGAGCCGATGGAGGAGCGCGAGCACGCCCAGGGCATCCGTCTCGCACGCGACGCGATAGGCGGCGCGCGTCGGTCCTGCTCCGACCTTCACGCCGACGTCATCCGGCCGCAGCGTGGCGAAGACGGCTTCGTCCGTCAGGTCGTCACCGAGATAGCAGACGACCGGGTCGGCGTCCCCGATGCCCCGGAGCCGGCGGATCGCGGCGCCCTTGTCCGCCGGGGAGAGCGCGAGCTCGATGACCTCCTTGCCCTCCCGTACGTGCAGATCCGGCCCGACCGCCGGGCCGGCACGCACCGCATGCAGGAGGCGCGCCGCGTCCCCGCGAGAGGCCGCGCGCGTGTGGACGGCGATGGCGAACGGCTTCTCCTCGATCCACGCACCGGGCGCGGTCGCGACGAGCACGCCAAGGGTCCGCCGGAGCTCGTCGAGGCGCGCACGCTGCGCGGCCGACGGCGGGTCGGTAGCGCCGTCCGGCCACTCGGCGCCATGCGACCCCACGAGCAGCACCGGCGGGGTGATCCCCGAATGGGCCTGCAGGTCGCCGAGCGCGCGGCCCGAGACGACCGCGACGCGCGTCGCCGGGAGCGCGGCGAGCGCAGCAAGGAGCGGCCGTGCGCCCGAGAGCAGCTCGGCCGACTCGGGCCGCGGCGCGATCGGCGCGAGCGTGCCGTCGTAGTCGGTCGCCACGAGGAGCCGGGGCGCCCCCGCGATGGCGGCGAGATGCCGCGCGAGCGCAGGCACGCCGGGCGGCGCCGTCATGCGCCGCCGAGATCGTCGAGGAAGGACCGCGCCCAGGCGCGGGCGTCATGGTCGAAGACGGAGCGGCGCAGCGCGATCATCCGCTCCGCGACCTCCTCCGGTCCTGCCGCGAGGGCGGCGGTGAGGCCACGGACGATGTCCGCTTCGTCGGTGGGGTCGACGAGCCAGGCGTCGCGGAGCTGGACGGCGGCACCGGCGCGGCTGCTGAGGACGTGCCGCCCGTCAGCCCGGGTGCGCGAGGCGACGAACTCCTTGCTCACGAGGTTCATGCCGTCGGCGAGCGGCGTGACGACCATCACGTCCGCCGCGACGTACAGCGCCACGACCTGCTCGACCGGGAGGGCCTCGTGGATGTAGTGGATCGGCCGGAGGCCGCGCGCGGCGAGCTCGCCGTTCACGCCGGCGAGCGTCTCCTCGACGGCGTCGCGCAGCCGGCGGTAGGCCGGCAGCCCCGTGCGGCTGGGCATCGCGACCTGGATGAACTGGGCGTCGCGCCCATCGCGGGCGGCGCGCGTCACGACCTCCGCCACCGCGCGGATACGCCGGTCGATCCCCTGCGTGTAGTCGAGCCGGTCGACCCCGAGGAGCAGGAGGTCCGGGTGCCCGAAGTCCGCCCGGATGCACTCTGCGGCCTGGACCGTGCGCGGGGTGTCGGCGAGGTCCGCGAAGCGCTGGGCCCATGGCCCGACGGGATGGACGCCGACGGCGACCGTGCGCGGGCCATCCTCCCCGGCGATCTCGATGCGGTCGCCACGTACGGCGATCCCCGCTCGCCGGCCCACGGTGGCGAGGAAGCGCTGCGCGGATTCGGGCGTCTGGAACCCGACGAGATCGGCGCCGAGGATGCCGTCGAGGATGGCCCCGTCCCACGGAAGCGTGGCGAACGCGTCCGGCTCGGGGAAGGGCACGTGGAGGAAGAAGCCGATGCGTAGGTCCGGACGTGCCGCGCGGAGCATCGCGGGGACGAGCTGGAGGTGGTAGTCGTTCACCCAGATGCGGGCACCCGGCGGCGCGATCGCGGCGACCCGGTCGGCGAACCGGCGGTCGATCCGCTGGTAGGCCGCGAACTCGTGGGCCCGGAAGACCGGCGGCACGACCGACCCGTGGTAGAGCGGCCAGAGAGCGCCGTTGCAGAACCCGTCGTAGTGGTCGGCCATCTCGGGGCGGCTCATGGGGATCTCCACGATCCGACCGTCCGACGCGAGCGGTGGGTGCGCAGGCCCCTGGCCATCCTCGGGCGCCGGGTGGCCTCCCCAGCCGACCCAGAGGGCGTGCGTCAGGGCGAGCGCGGGCTCGAGCGCGTTCACGAGGCCGCCGGGGGCGTGGCGCCAGCCGGTGACCGGGTGGTACTCGGCAGGGAGGCGGTTGGCGACGATCACCGTCTCCGCGACCCGTGCGCCGACGCCGGACGTGCGCCCCGCGGCGGTCGCGGCCGAGGCCGCCGGCTCGACGAGCGCGGCCTCTGCGTACGCGCGATCCAGTGCAACCACTCCCTTCTCCCCGCGGACGACCCGGCCCGACCGGAACCACCCGCTGCCGTTCACGGGCGACTGCCGGAGGGTAGCGCAGGTCGGCGCATGCGGCCCTCGCGAGGTACGGTCGGCGATCGCGGCGAT
>JBJTJV010000290.1:0-7244 GCA_046352645.1 Chloroflexota bacterium
GTCCAGGCGCCGTACCCCTCGCCGACGTCGGCGTTGAGGTCGATCGTGCGCGGAGCGGAGGCGGCGGACGGGTCGTGGCGGCTCACCGGACCATCGTTGTAGGGAACGTGACGGACGGACGGGGCCGGGCGGACCGCTTCCGGGGGACCTTCGGCGCGGCCCGCCCCCGGGCCTGCTAGACTTCTGCGTCCGGAGGGGCGATAGCTCAGCTGGGAGAGCATCTGCATGGCATGCAGAAGGTCCGGGGTTCGAGCCCCCGTCGCTCCACCACCCCCCGGTCGTGCGAGGCGTTCGATCCGGCGCGCCCGTCGGCCCGCTGGAGTCGTGACGTGACCACCCCTCCCGCCCCCGACCGCGAGCGGCCCGACCGCTACGACGCCTCCGAGATCGAGCCCCGCTGGCAGGAACGCTGGGAGGAGCTCGGGCTCCACCGGACGGACCTCGAGGACACCGCGCGGCCGAAGTACTACCTCCTGACGATGTTCCCCTACCCGTCGGGCGACCTGCACATCGGCCACTGGTACGTGAACACGCCGACGGACGCCCGCGCCCGCTTCCTGCGCATGAACGGCTTCAACGTCTTCTTCCCGATCGGCTTCGACGCCTTCGGCCTGCCCGCGGAGAACGCGGCGATGAAGCGCGGCATCCACCCGCGGGAGTGGACGCTCGGGAACATCGGCAACATGCGCCGCCAGCTGCGCAGCATGGGTGCCACCTTCGCGTGGGACGCGGAGGTCGTCACCTGCCTGCCCGACTACTACCGCTGGAACCAGTGGATCTTCCTGCGGCTCCTGGCCAACGACCTCGCCTACCGGAAGATGGCCGCGGTGGACTGGTGCCCGAAGTGCCTCGTCGTGCTCGCGCGGGAGCAGGTCGAGGGGGTGGACCGGGTCTGCTGGCGCTGCGCGACGCCGGTGACGAAGCGCGACCTCGAGCAGTGGTTCTTCCGCACGACGCGCTACGCGGACGAGCTCCTCGACCACACCGGCCTGGACTGGCCGGAGCCCGTGCGCGTCATGCAGACGAACTGGATCGGCCGCTCGGAGGGTGCGGAGGTCGTCTTCCGGACCGCGCCGATGGCGCACCACGCGGGCGGCGCGGAGCTGCGCGTCTTCACCACCCGCCCGGACACGCTCCACGGCGCCACCTTCATGGTCCTCGCGCCGGAGCACCCGCTCGTGGCGACGCTCACCGCCCCCGAGCGGCAGGCGGATGTCGCCGCGTACATCGCGGAGACGAAGCGCACGACGGAGATCGACCGGCTCTCGACCGAGCGGGAGAAGACCGGCGTGCCGATCGGCGCGGACGCGATCAACCCCGTGAACGGGGCGCGGATCCCGATCTGGATCGCCGACTACGTGCTCGCGACCTACGGCACGGGCGCGATCATGGCCGTGCCCGCGCACGACGAGCGCGACTTCGCCTTCGCACGGCGCTTCGGGCTGCCGATCCGGCGGGTGATCGCCGGGCCCGCGGATGCCGACGATGCGCCGCTGCCGGAGGCGTACGTGAGCAAGGCGGCGGACGACCGGCTCGTTGACTCGGGCCCGCACACCGGGCTGCCCGCACCGGATGGGTTCCGCGCGATCGTCGCGGACCTCGCGGCGCAGGGTGCCGGCGAGGCGGCGGTCACCTACCGCCTGCGCGACTGGCTCGTCAGCCGGCAGCGCGCGTGGGGGACGCCCATCCCGGTCGTCTACTGCGCTGCCACGCCCGGCTGCGGCATCGTGCCGGTCCCGGAGGACCAGCTCCCCGTGCGCCTGCCGGACGACTTCGTCTATCGGCCGGAGGGCGGCAACCCGCTCGAGACCACGGAGAGCTTCCTGCGCACCTTGTGCCCGCGCTGCGGCGGGCCCGCGCGGCGTGAGACGGACACCATGGACACGTTCGTCGATTCCTCGTGGTACTGGTGGCGCTACCTCTCGCCGGACCGGACGGACGTGGCGATCGACCCGGACCGCGAGCGGCGCTGGTGCGCGGTGGACCAGTACACCGGTGGCGCGGAGCACGCGGTCATGCACCTGCTCTACGCGCGCTTCTTCTGCAAGGCGCTCGCCGACCTCGGTGTCGTCCATGAGCGGGAGCCGTTCACCCGCCTCTTCAACCAGGGCCAGATCCTCGGCGCGGACGGCGAGCGGATGAGCAAGAGCCGCGGGAACGTCCAGGACCCCGACGAGCTCGTCTCGCGCTACGGCGCGGACGCGGTCCGGCTCTTCCTCATGTTCATGGGGCCGTGGGACCAGGGCGGTCCGTGGAGCCCCACCGGGATCGACGGCGTGCACCGCTTCCTTCGGCGCGTCTGGACGCTCGTGACCGACCCGCACGGCCGCGAGCCGGGCGATCCGGCCGCGGGACGCCTGCCGGATGGCCAGGATGCCGCCACGGCCGGTCTCGCCCTGCGCCGCGCGGCGCACCGGACGCTCGCCGCCGTGACGGAGGACCACGAGGCATTCCGCTGGAACACGATCGTCGCCAAGCTCATGGAGCTGACGAACCACTGCATGCGCCTGCGGGGCAGCGAGGTGGCCGGGACGGCAGCGTGGTCCGAGGCGACCGGCCTGCTCGTCCTCATGCTCGCGCCGCTTGCGCCGCACATCGCGGAGGAGCTCCATGCGCGGCGGCTTGCGGCGGCCGGGGAGACGTGGCGCTCGGTCCACGCGGAGCGCTGGCCGGTGCCGGACGCCGCGCTCCTCGTCGCCGACACGGTGGACCTGCCGATCCAGGTGAACGGCAAGCTCCGCGACCTCGTGGCCGTCCGGCCCGGTCTCCCGGCGGACGAGCTCGAGCGGATCGCGCTCGCCCAGCCGAAGATCCAGGCGAACCTCACGGGGATGACCGTGGTGAAGGTCATCCACGTGGGCGGCAAGCTCGTGAACATCGTCGCCCGCCCGGGCTGAGCGCCCGGCGGAGGATCAGGCGGCGGGGGCTCCCGGATCGCGGCTGCCGCGCGGATCGGACGGCGCGGATGCATCCGCGCCCGGCGTGGGCGGCTCGATCGGCGCCGTCCTCCGGCGCTCGCGGTGGCGCGCCACCTTCGCCCGGTTGCCGCAGGTGGTCATGTCGCACCAGCGGCGGCGGCCGGAGCGCGAGGTGTCGTGGAACGCCCACCCGCAGGCGGGATCCGCGCAGACGCGGAGCCGCTCCGGGCGACCCTGGCTGACCTCCCGGGCGATCGATTCCACGAGCCGCGCGAGCGCGCCCTCCACCGGATCGCCCTCGTGCCGATGGGCGAGCGAGACGCCGTCCGCGGCCGGCACGAGGACGTACGTGTAGGGCGTCCGGAGCGCGCGGTTCACCTCCTCGAGGTCGCGGCGAGCCGGCGGTCGCCCCTCGACGGTGGCATCCGTGAGCTCGCGCATCGCGGCCCGGATGCGGTGGATCCGGGCGAGCGCGCGCTCCCCTGCCTCCGGATCGGCCGTCCAGGCGGTCCGCCGCTCCCGCAGGGCGTCCTCGTGGAGGAGGCGGTGATCGAAGAGCCAGCGGAGCGCGCTGTCGATGCCCTCGATCCGGTCCGTGGTGCGGCCACGCTCCTGCTCGCGCGTGTTCACGAAGGCGAGCCCGACCTCGAGCGTCACCTGGTGACCGTGCGGCGCGGTGGAGGCATCCGTCCCGGGGGCGGGTTCCGGGCCCGGCTGCCAGCGTGTCCGTGTCATGCCGTTAACCATCCTGACACATTTGACAGGTTACTGCTGCCCGCGCTATCCTCCGCGTGGAGATAACCGCTATCAAGCGACTTGGTAGTTACCGCCTGCGGGCGGAGAAGGAGCAGACCATGTGGGAGATCTACGCGATGGTCGCGCACGCCCGGATCGAGGAGCAGCTGCGCGAGGCCGAGGCGCGCCGCCGGTCCCGCCGGCCGCGTCCCGTGGGTGGCCGCGACCGGGTCGCGCGCCAGGACACGGCACCCGTGGGAGCGCGCACGCGGTGAGCACGCCCGGGCCCGCTTGACGGCCCTGCGCCGTTGCGATACGATACGGACCGTACCGATACGAAAGAGACCGGCGCCACGGGACGCAGCCGGCAGAAGCACCGGGGATGACCCGGAGAGGGAACGAACCGATGCAGTGGGATATCTACATGGTGGCCAGGGAGCAGAGCCGGGAGCTCGTCCGCGATGCGGAGAAGAGCGCCGGACGCCACGCCCCCCGGCCGGACCGTCGCCTCGCCTTCCGTCTCCCTGCCGTCTTCCGTCAGGCGGCCCGACCCTCCTCCCGGGCCGCCTGACCGGAAGCGGCGGGACCGTCCCGCCGACTCGATCGGCATACGAGCCCCCGGCGCCCTCCCCTCCTCGGGCGCCGGGGGCTCGGTGCATCCCCGGGCCCGCCGCCTGCGTACGCGGTCCTCGCCGGTGTAGCCTCTCGGGATGCCTGACCACACTGCACCCCTGCGGCTCGGCGCCAACGTCTGGAACCAGTACACGTCGTGGGCCGGCTGGCTCGCGGCTCAGCAGCGCGCCGCGGACGCGGGCTACGACTCGCTCTGGACGTGGGACCACGTCTACCCGATCGTGGGCTCGCCCGAGGGTCCCATCCTCGAGGCGATGACGGCGATCGCGGCGCTGGCCGCGACGACCACGCGCGGGTCGATCGGCCTGATGGTGGGCGCGAACACCTTCCGCAACCCTGCGCTGACCGCGAAGATGATCACCACGATCGACCACATCAGCGGCGGGCGCGCGGTCCTCGGCATCGGGGCCGCCTGGTTCGCGACCGAGCACACGGGCTTCGGCTTCGACTTCGGCGACGGCTTCCCCGAGCGTCTGCGCCGCCTCGGCGAGGCGCTCCCGATCATGCGCGCGATGCTCGACGGGACGCCGCACACCGCGACCGGGCGGTACACCACCGACGCGGTACGGAACGACCCGCCGCCCGTGCAGAGGCGCCTGCCGATCCTCATCGGCGGCGGCGGCCGGAAGGTGACCCTGAAGCTCGTCGCAAAGCACGCGGACGCGAACAACCTGGGCGGCACGATCGAGAACGTGCGCGACGCGGAAGCCGAGCTCCTGCGCCACTGCGAGGCGCTCGGCCGGGACGAGCGGACGATCGAGCGGACCGTGGGCACGGGCACCGTGATCATCCGCGATTCCCGCGAGGAGGCGCGCCGCGTCTTCCTCTCGATGTTCGCCGGGAACGGTGGCGCGACGCCCTGGGAGAACCAGCCGGTCGGCACGCCCGAGGACGTCGCGGCGCACCTCGCGCCGTACGTGGAGCTCGGCTACCACCATCTCATCGCGGGCTTCCCCGCGCCGCACGACGCGGAATCGATCACCCGCTTCGCCGGCGAGGTACGCCCGGCGCTCGCCCGCCTCGTCGGCGCTTCCTGACCCGACCCGCAGCACCCGGAGGATCCCCATGCCCGATCCGGCCGCTCCCATCAAGCTGGGCGCGAACGTCTGGAACCAGTACACGAGCTGGCCCGCCTTCCGTGACGCGCTCGTCCGCGCCGAGGCGCTCGGCTACGACTCGCTCTGGACGTGGGACCACGTCTACCCGATCGTGGGCTCGCCGGACGGCCCCATCCTCGAGGCGTGGACCGCGATGGCCGCGATCGCCGCGCTCACGAAGACCGCGACGATCGGCCACCTCGTCGGCGCGAACACCTTCCGCAACCCTGCGCTGACCGCGAAGATGATCACCACCATCGACCACATCAGCGGCGGGCGCGCGGTCCTCGGCATCGGGGCCGCCTGGTTCGAGGTGGAGCACCGCGGCTTCGGCATCCCGTTCGGCGACGGGTTCCCCGAGCGGCTCCGGTGGCTCGGCGAGGCACTCCCGATCATGCGCGCGATGCTCGACGGGACGCCGCACACCGCGACCGGCCCCCGCTACGCGACCGACGCGGTGCGCAACGACCCGCCGCCCGTGCAGAAGCGCCTGCCGATCCTCATCGGTGGTGGCGGGAAGAAGGTCACCCTCAAGCTCGTCGCGAAGTACGCGGACATGAACAACATCGGCAACCCGATCGCGTCCGTCGCCGAGGCGGAGGAGGCCCTCCTCGAGCACTGCCGGACGCTCGGACGCGACGAGACCACGGTGGAGCGGACGACGGAGATCCAGCGCATCGTCATCCGTGACACGGCCGACGAGGCGCGGCGCGTCCATGACGCGCTCCTCGCGGCGAACGGCGGCGCGGCGACCGACGAGGTCCGCCCCGGCTCGGCGACGCTCGCGAAGGCGCGCGCGTGCGTGGGGACCCCGGACGACGTCTACGCGCACCTCGCGCCGCTCGTCGCGGCGGGCTACCGCCACATCATCGCGTGCTTCCCGGCGCCGGTGGACGACGAGACGATGGTCCGCCTCGCGACGGAGATCCGGCCGCGGCTTGCGGAGCTCGCCCGCCGCTAGCGCGCGCGGAGGCCCGCTGCCGGGCCACGAACCTGTCCACAGCGTCGCGCCCCGGATAAGCGGCGGATAAGCGGCGCTCCCTACCGTTCTGCCTGCGACCGGCGATCTGCCACGTGCCCCGGCAGGTCGCCGGTCCCGCTCCCCGCCGCCCGTCCCGCCGGATGGAGGTCATCCGATGGAGCCCGGCGCCCCCGACTGGCAGATCTTCGGCCGCGCGGATCCGTCCGCCGCCGCCCGCCCGACACCCGGCGGCGGTCCGGTCACGTCCAGGCGATTCCCCCTCCCCGCCCTGCTCGCCGCGGCGGTCGCGCTCGCCCTCGGGGTCGGCAGCGGGGGGGTGGCGCTCGCGGGGGCGCCGGACGGGACGCTCGTCATCGATGGCGTGGAGGCCCCGCCCGCGGACCAGCCGCCGGCGTCGGTCCCGGACGCGTCGATCGTGGTGGACGTCGCCGGAGCGGTCGTCCGGCCGGGCGTCGTGCGCCTGCCCGACGGGAGCCGCGTCGGGGACGCGCTCGCCGCTGCCGGCGGGTTCACGCCCGCCGCGGACCTGGCCGCGGCCTCGCGCACCCTGAACCTCGCCACTGCCCTGACGGACGGCGTGCAGGTCCGCGTGCCGGCCCTCGCCGACGCGGGCGGCGCAGGCTCCCGCACCGGGCCGGAGACCGGCGCGGCCGCAGCGGACGCACGGCTGGACCTGAACAGCGCGAGCGCGGAGGCGCTCGAGTCGCTGCCCGTGATCGGCACCGTCACCGCGGAGCTGATCGTCGCCGCCCGCGCGGAGAGCCCGTTCGCGAGCGTCGATGCGCTGCGTACCCGCGGCCTGGTCGGCGAGGCGACCTTCGCACGGGTCCGCGACCTCGTCCGCGCGGGACCGTGATCCCCGCCATCGGCGGGCTCGCG
>JBJTJV010000291.1:0-6277 GCA_046352645.1 Chloroflexota bacterium
GCCCCCGGACGCCTTCGCCTTCGCGGAGCTGCGCCTGGACCTGCCGGGCGACCAGGCGGCCAATGTCGAAGGCTTCCTCGGCGCGATCCCGGGCATGGACATCTCCGGTGGCGGGATCGGCGCGATCGTCGACCAGCTCGCGCTCGCCGGCGAGGGCCCCTTCGAGGGCGGCGCCGAGCGGATGGACGACTGGGACTGGATCGACGGCACGCTCATGCTCGGGTTCCCGGACGTCCCGCCGGTCGAGGTCCTCTTCGTCGGCGACATGGAGGACGTCCCCGCGGGGCTCGAGCGTCCCTACGCGGTGGCCGCCATCGGCATCGCCGACCGGGCCGCCTTCGACGTCGCGTGGCCGCAGATCTGGGACGGCATCGGCGAGGACGCGTCCGAGGAGTACGGCGGCACCACGAGCTGGACCGCCCTCGACGAGGGCGAGACGACCGTCGCCGCGGTGGCCGGTGACCTCCTGCTCCTCGGCATGGACGTCGACCGCATCAAGGCGGCCGTCGACCTCGTGAACGCGGGCGGCCCGAGCCTTGCGCAGGACCCCGCCTACCTGGCCACGATCGCGACGCTCCCGGCCGACCGGCTGGGCACCTTCGTCATCTCGACCGGCGTGCTCCGCGACGTCCTGCCGGGCGCCGTCGAGGCGCTCATGGCGGGCCAGGACGAGCTCGAGGCGGCCACGCCCCAGCTGCTCGAGGCGGTCGCGGCGCTGCCCGACCACGTCGCCGGCGTGATCCGCGCCGAGCCCGACCACCTCTCCGCCCGGATCGTCGCGGCCCTCCCCGAGGACGCCGAGCTCGCCGTCGGCAGCTCCGACCTCGCCGAGCTCGCCCCGGCCGACTCTGTGCTCTTCCTCGAGGCGCGCGACGTCGGGGCCGCCCTCAAGGCTGCCTTCGGGCAGGCCCGGCCCGCGCTCGAGACGCAGATCGACGCGGAGAGCCTCATGCAGATCGAGATGCTCCTCGGTGGAGCGCTCGACGACCTCCTCGCCTGGGCGGGTGATCTCGCGCTGAGCGTCTCGTTCGACGCATCGGGCCCGTCCTTCGGCATCGTCGCCGAGGTCACGGACCCGGTGGCCGCCGAGCAGCGCATCTCCGGCATCCTCGCGCTCGTCCGGATGGTCGCGCTCGGTGCGGAGGAGTCGCCGATCATCATCGACGACACCACCGCCGGCGAGGTCGCGATCACCTCGATCGAGCTGACGGAAGCCTCCGGGATGACCGACGAGCTGCCCGTCGCGCCGCGCATCACCGTCGGCCTCGGCGGCGGCCACTTCTTCCTCGGCCTCGGGGACTTCGCCATCGAGGCCGCGACGCGCGCCCCGGCGGATTCGCTCGCGGCGGATCCGTCCTACCAGGCAGGCGTGGCGGCGGCATCCGCCGAGAACGCGGGCTACCTCTGGGTGGACGTGCCGGGCCTGCTCGGGCTCGCCGCGCTCGTCGATCCGGGAGGGGAGATGGACGCGGAGGCGCTCGCCATGGTGGGCACCATCGTCTCGTCCCTCGTCGCGGTCCTCGACGTGGAGGAAGGGAACGGCTCCGCCGCGCTCCTGCTCGTCCGCGGCTGACCGTGGTACCGTCTGCACCCACCGGCGCGGCCCGCTGACGCCGCGCCCATCCCCCGGCATCCGCCGGACCAGAGCACTCGACCAGGAGGATCCCTCGCCCGTGGCAGTCCGCATCCGTCTCACCCGCACGGGGGCGACGAAGAAGCCGTCCTACCGGTTCGTCGTCGCCGACAGCCGCAGCGCCCGGGACGGTCGCTCGCTCGACACCCTCGGCCACTACGACCCCCGCCAGGATCCGGTCGAGATCAACGTCGACGCCGAGAAGGCGACGCGCTGGATGGCGCAGGGCGCCAAGCCCACCGCGACCGTCGAGCGCCTTTTCCGGCGCGCAGGCGTCCTGCCGGACCTCGGCTGAGATGGCAGCAGCCGAGCTCGTCGGGTTCGTCGCGCGCTCGCTCGTGGATGACCCGGACGCGGTCAGCGTCACCGTGACGCAGGACGGCGACACGCAGGTCATCGAGCTGCGGGTGGCCGAGGACGACATGGGCAAGGTGATCGGGCGGAACGGCAGCGTCGCGAAGGCGATGCGCACGATCCTCAAGGTCGTCTCCGCCCGCGAGGGGGAGCCGATCTCCCTGGAGATCGTCTAGCCCGCCCGTGACCTCCGCCGGGACGGAGCGTCTCGTCGTCGGGCTGGTCCGTGGCATCCACGGGCTGCGCGGCGCGGTCCGCGTCGAGATCCTCACCGACGACCCCGAGCGGTTCCGCCCGGGGTCGCTCCTCCATGCCGAGGGCGATGACGCGCCGCTCACGGTGACCTGGGTCCAGCCGGACGGACCCGGCCTGCTCGTGCGCTTCCGCGAGGTGCCGACGCGCGAGGCGGCCGACCTGCTGCGCGACCGCTACCTGGAAGCGGACATCCCCGTCGACGCGCTCCCGGACGGCAGCTTCTACTGGCACGAGATCGTCGGCACCCCAGTGCGCACCACGGACGGACGCGACCTCGGGTCGGTCGTGGACATCTTCCGGGCCGGCGGCAGCGAGGTCTTCGTCGTCCGCGGCGGCGCCCACGGCGAGGTGATGATCCCCGCGGTCGGGGCCGTGATCCGCGAGCTGGCGCCCCGGGAGGGACGGATCGTCGTGGATGCCGACGCGCTCGGGCTCGACGAGGTCGCCCCGCAGCGGCGTGCGCGTGGGCGGCGCACGGCGAACGCGTCCCGCCGCGGCGATCCCGCCCGCGACACCGGTACCGGGGCACCTGCCGAAGGCGCCGCCACGACCGCGCCGGACGCGGCGGACGTGGCCGTGCCGTCGGCCGGAGCGGGGGACGGGACCGCCGCGCCGTGACGCTGCGGATCGACATCCTCACGATCTTCCCCGGCCTCTTCCCCGGCCCGCTCGGCGATTCGATCCCGGGCCGTGCGCTCGCCCGTGGCCTTGCCGAGCTCCATGTCCACGACCTGCGCGACTGGGGCCTCGGGCGGCACCGGAGCGTGGACGACTATCCATACGGCGGCGGCGCGGGGATGGTCATGCGACCGGAGCCGATCGCCGCCGGCCTCGATGCGGTCGCGCCCCCGGGCACGGCTGCCCGGCGCATCCTCCTGGACCCGGGCGGCGTGCCGTTCCGCCAGCCGCTCGCCCGCGAGCTCGCCGAGGAGACGCACCTCGTCCTCGTCTGCCCGCGCTACGAGGGCGTCGATGCCCGCGTGCGCGACCTCGTGGACCTCGAGCTCTCCATCGGCGACTACATCCTCTCGGGCGGGGAGCTCGCCGCGCTCGTGGTGGCCGACGCGGTCATCCGCCTCCTGCCCGGGGCGATCGACGCGGCGTCCCCGGTCGAGGAGAGCTTCAGCGAGGAGCTGCTGGAGTACCCGCAGTACACGCGCCCTGCCGAGTTCCGCGGCGTGTCCGTGCCGCCGGTGCTCGTCAGCGGCGATCACGGCGCGGTGGCGCGCTGGCGGCGGGAGCAGGCGCTCGCGCGGACCCGCGCCCGACGTCCGGACCTGCTGCGCCCCCGGGACGAGACGGCCGGGGGCTGACGCGCTATACTCCGCGACCGACCCATGGCCGGAGCGCGCCGCGCTCGTCCGTGCCCGGAGCACCCGGGGCCAACCACCGCGAGAGAGAGACCGACGTGACCCTTCTTGACGAGCTCGTCGCCGGGCAGATCCGGACCGACATCCCGGCGCTGACGACCGGGGATACCGTGCGCGTCGCGGTCAAGGTCGTCGAGGGGAACCGCGAGCGGGTCCAGGTCTTCGAGGGCACGATCCTCCGCCTCACCGGCCGCGGCATCTCCCGCTCCGTCACCGTCCGCGCCCTGCGCAGCGGCGTCGGCGTCGAGCGCACCTTCAAGGTGAACTCGCCCCGCATCGACCGCATCGAGGTCGTCCGCCACGGCGTCGTCCGGAGGGCCCGCCTCTACTTCCTGCGCGACCGCGTGGGCAAGGCCGCCTCGCTCCGCGAGCGCCGCGCCTAGCTCCCCGCGCACCCCGCAGGCCCGTCCGCCGGCGGCCCTGCCGGCATGGCCCGCACTGCCGGCCGCGGCCCCGGCCTGCGGACCGAGCGCTCCCTCCACGCGCTGGGGCAGACGCGCATCGTCGGGGTCGATGAGGTCGGCCTCGGCGCGCTCGCCGGACCCGTCATCGCGGCGGCGGTCCTCGTCCTTCCGGGTGCCCGGCGCGTGCCGGGCGTCCGCGATTCCAAGGCCCTGACGCCCGGCCGACGCGCGGAGCTCGCGGCCGAGATCGTCGCGCGGGCCGCGGCGGTAGGGGTCGGGGCGGCCTCGGTCACGGAGATCGAGCGCTGGAACGTCCGCCGTGCGTCGCACCTCGCGATGCTTCGGGCGCTCCGGCGCCTGCCGGCCTACGACCACGTCCTCGTGGACGGGCGCGCGATCGCGGGATTCGCGGCGCTCGCCGGGCCGACGACCGCGATCGTCCGTGGGGACGCGACCGTGTACAGCATCGCGTGCGCCTCGATCGTCGCCAAGGTCGTGCGGGACCGGCTCATGGACCGGCTCGCAGCGCGGTACCCCGTGTACGGCTGGGAGCGGAACGCGGGCTACGGCACGCCGGATCATCTCGCGGCGCTCGGGCTCCACGGTGCGAGCGTCGTCCATCGCCGCGGCTTCGCGCCGGTGCGTGCCGTGCTCGGGGACCCGGCCGGCGCGGAGGGCGGCGAGCAGCTCGGCCTCGACCTCGGTGCGCTGCCCCCGGCATGGACAGCGGGTGATCCGGGCGCCTGACCCACGGCCGGGGGCCGATCGTCGTCCTGTCATCCACACGCGCGGAAGCGCCCGTCGAGTGGGGCCTGCGACGATCGGTGCATGACGGATGGACGGGCGCGGGGAGGGGACAGGGCGGCGGTCGGTCGCGCGGCGGAGCGGCTCGCGGCGGAGCGCCTGGCTGCCGCCGGCTGGCGGATCCTCGCGGCGTCGGAGAGCATCGGGCGCGACGAGCTCGACCTCGTGGCGGTGGACCCGGGCCCGCCCCCCGCGCTCGTCGTCGTGGAGGTGCGCTCGGTCGCGGGCAGCGCCTTCGGCGGGGCCGCGGAATCGGCCGTGGGTCGGAAGCTCGTGCGGACCTGGCGCGGCGCGCTGGCGCTCGTCGCGCAGGGAGCCCTCGCGGACGGGACGCCGCTGCCGCGGCTGCCGCTCCGCGTGGACCTTGTGACCGTGGACGGCAGGCTGGAGGCGGGGGCCGCCCCGCGGGTGCGGCATCGGCCCGGCTGCACGCCCGAGCCCCGGCGCTGAGCGTCCGCCCGCATCCGCGCCCGTGCTATCCTTCGCCGCGGCCCGCCATGGGCCGAATGACCGCGCCCGTCCGGACGCGGATCACGCACACGCGCTGCTCCCCGCGGGGGTGCCCGAGGTTCGTCGGATGCGAGTCCCAGGGTCCGCGGCGCACGAGGCGCGTGGAGGATGAACCGACCAGGAGGTCCCGCCATGCCGAACGTCTCCATGCGCCAGCTCCTCGAGGCAGGCGTCCACTTCGGGCACCAGACCCGTCGCTGGAACCCGCGGATGCGCCCGTTCATCTACGCCGAGCGCAACGGCATCCACATCATCGACCTCGCGCAGACCGCGAAGCGGCTCGAGGAGGCGCTCGCCTTCGTCAGCGACACGGTCGCCTCGGGCGAGACCATCCTCTTCGTGGGCACCAAGAAGCAGGCCCAGGAGCCGATCATGGAGGAGGCCGTCCGCGCCGGGATGCCCTGGGTCAACCAGCGCTGGCTCGGCGGGATGCTCACGAACTTCGTGACGATCCGCAAGCGGCTCGGCCTCCTCGATCAGCTCGAGGCGCGCCAGCTCGCGGGTGACTTCGAGCGGATGACGAAGAAGGAAGCGGCGGTGCTCACCGAGGAGATGAACCGCCTCCAGCTCAAGCTCGGCGGGATGCGCAAGATGCGGCGCCTTCCCGGGGCGATCTTCGTCATCGACCCGCACCGCGAGCACATCGCCGTCACCGAGGCGCGCAAGCTGGAGATCCCGGTGATCGGCACCGGCGACACGAACGTCGATCCGGACCAGCTCGACTACATCATCCCCGCGAACGACGACGCGATCCGCGCGATCCGGCTGCTCTGCCGGCTCGTCGCCGACGCCGCGATCGAGGGCGCCGCAAGCCGCTCCGCCCGCATCGCGGCCGAGCCGGTGATGGAGGCCGAGGTCTCCGACGCCGAGGAGGCGAGCGACGAGCTCGTCGCCGCGCTCGCCGCGGGCGGCACCTTCAGCTTCGCGCCCGAGCCGGACGAGGAGCC
>JBJTJV010000292.1:0-5371 GCA_046352645.1 Chloroflexota bacterium
TATCCGGACGGTGCCGTCGCAGTCCTGGCATACGGTCCGCGCGGACCGTATGCCAGGACTGCGACGGCACCGTCCGGATATCCCCCGCGAAGCTCGCGGACGGTGCCACGGCGGCCGCCGCGAACCCGCCCTGGAGCATCCCGACCTGGACCCGCGGCAGCTGGTCGAGCTCGGCGAACGGCTCGTGGGTCCAGTCGAGCTCGCGCACCCGGGCGTAGACGGCGGCAGCGGCCGCGAGCGCGTCCACCCCCTCCTCGGAGCGCGAGACGTGGGCGACGCGGCCGGTGAACTCCACCTGGAACTTCACGCACCCACCGTGCACGCTCAGGATGCTCATCGAGGTCGGCTCGCCGTTGATCCCGTACAGCGGCCAGTCATCGTCCGCCGCGAGCGCGTACTTCGTCCCGAGGCCGTTCGAGTCGTGGTACATGTTCGCGAGGAAGACGAGGTCCCCGGGGAGCGGCGGCAACGAGGCGGCGGCGAGCATCGCCTCCATCATCGAGGCGTCGCCACCGAGCATGTCGCTGATCGCGCCGCCGTAGAGCCGGCCGTCCTCCTCCCATGGGTCGAGCGGGTCGTGCCGCCAGCCGGTCTCCACGTACCCCGCGTCGATGTGGCCGTTGAGGAGGAGGCCAGGGGCGTCGCCGGTGCCCCGGAGACGGACGATCACGTTCGGCCGCCCGGGGAGGACGGGGTCCACGTGGATGTCCAGGCGCGGGTGCGCCATCAGCTCCGCCATCCGGTAGGCGCGCGGCCCCTCCCGGCCGTCCGGGACGGAGAGTCGGGTGATCTCCCGGGCGAAGCGGACCGTCCGGTCGCGGTCGACCGCGGCGAGGAGCTGGGCGATCGTGGGTGCAGGCATCGTGATGCTCTCCAGGTGCAGAGGGATCAGCGGCTGAAGTGGCGCAGGACGTTCGCAGTGATCGTCGAGACCGCCGCGGAGACCGGCAGCGTGCAGATCCAGCTCACCGAGCCGGTGGAGAAGACCGCACCCCCGGACGCTGTCTCGTAGGCGATGAGGTCGGCACCCCCCTCGTTCGGGTTGATCCCCTTCGCGAGGTGGCGCGTCCCGGCGGGCGTGAACGCGTTCATCTTGTCGGTCTCGTGGCCGGAGGCGCCACCCGGGTTCCGCACGTCGAGCGATTCGGCGCCGAAGAGGTCGCCGTTCGCCAGGCCCGTCCCCGCGAAGCACCAGTGCGTGGCGTCGAGCACACGGTACGGCGCACCGGTCCCCATCCCGGTGAGCGTCGTGCTCACGCCGAGGAGGTTCGCCTCGTTCTCCACCCGCCTCCCGAAGCGCGACGGGATGAGCGCACCGGGCCCGCCGGTGTAGGAGCGGTTCGGCGTCCACTCGGACAGGTCGGTCCCGCGGTGGACGACACCGAGCTCCGCGGAGATCTCCGCTTCGCAGTTGATCCCGTTCCCGCCGAGGTAGACGAGTCGGCCACCTCGCTCGTTCACCCAGCGCTTCACCGCGTGGTACATCTCCCGCGTCCAGTACTCGGGGTGCTGGTCGAGGACGAGGACCTTGTAGGCGTCGAGCGGGAGCGTCCCCGCGTGGAGCTGGGTCTCCGCCCAGAGGTCGTGGCCGATCCCTTCGCGCTCGAGCCATCCGAGGAGACGCCAGGTGGCGGGGGCCACGTGCTCCTCCCCGATCCGCTCCATCGGGTCCGTGAGGCGGACGCCGCGCTCCATCCGGTTCACCGGCTCGGGCCGGTCGAAGGAGATCGGGTCGTAGTCGTCACGATCCCAGAACCGGGCCCCCGTGTCGCGGAGGTAGGGGCCGTCCTGGTGGGCGTTGATGACCGGCGCGTTCTCGAGCGCCCCGGCGCCCACGTAGTTGCTCCGTCCGCCGAAGTCGTTGTAGGCGTTCCAGTCGATGTTCGAGGCGAGGATCGCGATCCGCTCCCGCGGCTCGCGCGGCGCGACGATGAGCGGGAAGCTGAAGAACGATCCCGTCCGCTCGCCCTCGAGGTGGACGTAGTACAGGCCGCTCCGCTCGGGCGCGCTGATGAAGCTGCGCTCGTCGGGCGGGAAACGTCGACCGTGGTGGTTCCAGCCGCACCCGGTCGCGGCGAAGTCGCCGTCCGGCACGACCTGGCGGTCGCCGCCCGGCCCGAACGACTCGAAGCGGCCGATCTCACGCACCTTCTCCGGCACGACACAGTACCGCCACAGGCTCGCGCGGTACGGCTCCGGGGAGTGGACGCGCAGCTCGACCTGGTCGCCGCCCTGCGCCCACTTCGGCCACGCATAGCCCAGGAGTCGGTCGGCGAGCAGTCGGAACCGGTAGGGGGTCATCCCCTCGGCCACGTCGATCTCAACGGACTTCCGCCCGTAGCCGTCCCGCCCGAGGACGCAGGTCCAGCGACCCGGGGCGAGGTCCGCGTACACGGCGCCCGTGATCGTGGACCGGGCGGTCACGACCGTCGCCCCGCTCCGGAGCTCGAAGAGCACGTCCGCGAGCGCGACGTGCATCTCGTCGCTCGCCCACCCGATCAGCATCAGCTTCTCCCTTCCTGGTCCGGCGCGGATGCGCCCTCGAATGGCAGGACGAACGCGGCATCCGGCTCCCAGCCGAGCCGGACCGGCGTTCCCGTGGTGATCGCGTCGAGCCGGCCGTCGCTCATCCCCGTCGCGACGATCGGGGGCAGGCCCGGGACGGAGATCGTCAGCTGGGTCACCGCGCCGAGGTACGTGGAGGTCGTGACGCTCCCCGCGAGGAGGGTGGCGTCGGATCCCCCGGCCGACGCTGCATCCGGGCCGACGATGCGCACCCGCTCGGGGCGAATCGCCGCCCGGACCCGGGTTCCCGGTCCGACGCCCGGCGGGACCGCGGCCGTCAGCCGCGGCGCCGTGATGTCCGCTGCTGCCCCGTCCACGGCGGGGAACGGGTCTGGCTCGATCGTGGCGACCCCGTCCTGCACCGCCACGATCCGTCCGTCGATCGCGTTCAGCGAGCCGACGAAGTCGGCGACGAAGGCGTCCGCCGGCCGCGTATAGAGCTCCCGCGGCGTCGCGACCTGAACGAGGCGCCCCCCGTGCATCACCCCGATCCGGTCGGACAGGAGGAGCGCCTCCTCCTGGTCGTGGGTGACGTAGACGAAGGTCGTCCCGAGCGCGTGCTGGATCGCCTTGAGCTCCAGCTGCATCTGGCGGCGCAGCTGCACGTCGAGCGCCGAGAGCGGCTCGTCGAGGAGGAGGACGGCCGGCCGATTGACGATCGCACGGGCGAGGGCGACCCGCTGCTGCTGGCCTCCGGAGAGCTGACGGGCGCCACGCTCCGCGAGCTCCTCCGCGCGCACGACCCGGAGCGCCTCCCGGACGCGCGCACTCCGCTCGGGCTCCCGCACCTTGCGCAGCCGCAGCCCGTAGCCGACGTTCTGCGCGACCGTCATGTGCGGGAAGAGCTCGTAGTGCTGGAAGACGAGGTTCGTGTCCCGTCGCTCCGGCGGGGTCTCCGTCACGTCCCGTCCCCGCAGGCGGATCGTGCCGCGGTCCGGCCGCTCGAAGCCCGCAAGCATCCGCAGCGTCGTCGTCTTGCCGCACCCCGACGGGCCGAGCAGCGAGAAGAATTCCCCTTCGCGGATCTCCAGCCAGACGTCGTCCACCGCGGTGACCCGGCCGAAGCGTCGGCTCACCCCCTCGAGCGACATCGCCGGGATCGGTGCACCCGGGACGCCTGCGGTACCACGCGCGTCGGTCACAGTCGCACGGTCGTCCGTCGCGCCGCGAGGAGCGCCAGGATCGTCGTCGCGACGAGGAGGGTCGTCGCGAGCGCGTTGAGGCTCGGGTCCACGGACCGCTGGACGCGGCCCCACATGAGGACGGGAAGCGTCGTCTCCCGCCCGCCCACGAAGTGCGTGACGATGAACTCGTCGAGCGAGACGGCCGCGGCCCGGAGCGCCGCACCCTCCACCGCGGGGCGGATGAGCGGGAGGAGGATGTCCCGGAAGGCCGCCCACGGGCCTGCCCCGAGGTCCCGCGCGGCATCGAGGAGGGAGAAGCGGAACCCCGCGACCGCGGCGTTCATCGTGAGGATGACGAACGGCAGCGCGAGGAGGACGTGCCCGATCACCGCTGCCGCCAGCGAGTAGCGCATCCCGAGAAGGCCGTTCCAGTAGATCGCGAGCGCGACCGCGAGCAGCAGCCCGGGGACGACGATCGGCAGGAGCATCGCGCCCAGCACCACGTTCCGCAGCCGCTCCGAGAGCGCCCGCAGACCGAGCGCCGCGTGGACGCCCAGTGGTCCGGCGATGCAGGCGGGGAGCAGCGCCGCGACCAAGGAGCGGCCGAGCGCCTGGCGGACCTCCGGGTCGCCCCAGAGCTCCTCGTACCAGCGGAGGCTGAGGCCCGCGAGCGGCAGGCTCATCCGCGGGATGCTGTTGAACGAGAAGGCGACGACGACGATGAGCGGCGCGAAGAGGAAGGCGAGGACCGCGGCCACGACGAGCGCGGCGACCCAGGGACGACGGTGCCGCCGGTCGGGAACCGCCGGATGGCCGGCGGGGAGCCTCACCGCGCGATCCTCCCGAGCACGGCCCAGACGACCCCGATGCACAACACGAGGAGCGCGATGAAGGTGACCGCGAGCGCGGCCCCGAGCGGCCAGTCCAGCGTCTGGCCCAGCTCGCGCGCGATCGCCGCACCGGCCATCCGGCCCGACGCCCCGCCGAGGAGCATCGGGGTCGCGTAGTCCGCGGCGGCACCGATGAATGTGAAGGCAGCCGCCACGCGGACGCCGGGCAGCGTCAGCGGGAGGGCGACGGTCCGGGCGAGATGGAGGCGGCCGGCACCGAGGTCACGGCCCGCCTCGAGGAGTCCCGGCGAGACGTTCGCCATCGCCGCGGCGATCGGCAGGACCGCGAGCGGCACGAGGAAGTTCGTGAGCGCGATCCCCACGGCGAGCGGCGAGTTGAGCAGCTCGCGGATCGGCTCGCCGATCAGCCCGAGCGAGAGGAGCGTCTCGTTGATCACGCCCTCCGCGCCGAGGATCGTCCGCCACGCATAGATCCGCACGAGGTACGAGCCGAAGAGCGTGACGAGCACGAGGAAGTAGAGCCACTGGCGCCGCCGCGGGAAGACGAACGTGATGAGGTAGGTGAAGGGATAGGCGATGCACAGGACCGCGATCGTCACGCAGAACGCGATGCCGATCGTCCGCAGCGCGATCGCGCGGAATCCCGGGTCGGTGAGCGCGGTGAGGTAGTTGCCGAGGTTCGGCTCCGCGATCCACTGGAGGTCGCGGAAGGCGAAGAACGAGAAGGCGAGGAGGACGAGGAGGGGTCCGGCGAGGAAGAGGAGGAGCCACGCGAGCGCGGGCGCGAGCGGGAGGACGCCCACGGCTGCCCGCCGGCGTCCGGGCCCGCCC
>JBJTJV010000293.1:0-7797 GCA_046352645.1 Chloroflexota bacterium
GCGCTCCAGTTCCAGCCCCGCCTGCTGCTCATGGACGAGCCGACGGCCGCCTTGTCGGCAGAGACGATCCGCGTTCTCCTCGGCCTCGTCGAGGAGCTGAAGCGCCGCGGGGTGAGCATCCTCCTCATCAGCCACCGCTTCACGGACATCCTCCACGTGTGCGACCGGATCGTCCATGAGGAGGAGCCGCGGCTGGAACTGGAGCGCGCGCGCCACCGCGACCATCTGACGCTCGCCGCCGGACATCGTGCCCACGATCCGCTCGGGGGAGATCGAGAGGCCGAGGTCGGCGATGATCCGCCCGGCCTCCTCGCTCATCCGGCGCCGGTCGAGGATCCGGACCGGCCCCACCCGGCGACGGATCTCCCGGCCGAGGAAGATGTTCGCGGCGACATCCAGGTCATCGCACAGGGCGAGGTCCTGGTAGATCATCTCCACCCCGGCGCGCCGCGCGTCCGCCGGGCTCCCGAAGGCGACCGGCGCGCCCTCCAGCCGGAGCTCGCCGGCGGTCGGCGCATAGACGCCGGAGAGGATCTTCACGAGGGTGGACTTGCCCGCCCCGTTGTCGCCGATCAGGCCGACCGCCTCCGCGGCACCGATCTCGAGGTCCACGTCGCGCAGGGCGGTGACGGAGCCGAACGACTTCGTCACGCCGTGGAGCTCGAGAAGGGGGGCCATGGAGGCGGTCGCCGTGATCGGGATGCAGGTCAGGGGTAGACGGCGCCGATCGACGTGCCGTCGAGGAAGTCGTGCTGGAGGTGGACCTCCTGCGGGACCGCCTTCCCCTCGAGCAGGTCGGCCGCGATCGAGATCGCGTAGTCCGGGTACTTGTCCGGGTAGTACGCGACGCAGCCGAGGAAGTGGTTCGCCTCGGTCGCGCTCGCCTTCGTCGACGCGACTCCGATGTCGTCACAGCCGAGCCCGACGGCGTAGCCCTCGCGCCCGCTCTGGGTGAGCGCCTTCGCGACCCCGTCCGCACGGGCGTCGTCGATCGAGGTCGAGAGGACGTAGCCCGCCTCCGGGTGGGCGGTCAGCCAGTCGGTCGCCTTCGTGAGCGCCTGGTCGGCCGTGCCCGCGTCGAACATCTCGCGGCCGATCCGCTCCGGCGCGACCGCGCCGCAGACGGTCTGGACGCCGTCGGCGAAGCCGGCGAGCCGCTGGTTCGCGCCCTCGCCCTCGCCCGGGTTCTCGCCGAGGAGGATCCACACGTCGCCGCAGCGCCCGTCCGCCTCCGCCTTCCGGCCGGCCGCCTCACCGCCGATGAAGCCGGAGGTGTAGTTGTCGGCACCGAGGAAGATCTGGTTGGGGTGGACGACGTCGATCGAGACCGCGGGGATCTTCGAGGCGTCGTAGATCGCCGCGACCGCCGCGGCGGCGCCGGACTGCCAGTTCGAGTTGATGACGAACGACGGGCCCTGGGACGCGATCTGCTCCGCGCAGCCGACCGCCTTCTCGGCGTCGAACTCGTTGTCGCAGTAGACGACGTCGAAGCCGAGCTCCGAGCCGAGGCCGTAGACCCGCTGGTTGATCGAGAACGAGAACGGGATCGCCGCCCAGCCCTCGGCGAAGCCGACCTTCGCGCCCTCCGGGAGCGGCCGGGGGTTCGCGACGTAGGGCGCAGAGGCATCTCCCTCGACGACGGTGTACATCCCGGTCGCCGCGTCATAGGTCCACAGCTTCAGCTCGTCGGGAAGGAGCGCTCCGGGGATCCCTCCCGCGCGCTGCGGCGTGAACGCCTCCTGGTCGTAGCGCGGCGCCGCGGTGTGCCCACCCGGGCGCGCCGCCGCCACCGACGTCAGGAGCGCGGCGGCCCCGAGGAGCGCGAACCCGCGCGACCCATGTCCGATGCTCATCCGACCTTCCTCCATTCTTGTGCCCACGCGGCACGGCTGGTCCGGCTGGCTGGCGTTCCGGCGAGAAATCGTTTCCCGACGAGTGCCCGGCGGACGGTACTTCCGACGCCACCGGCCTGTCAAGGCACGCCGCGGCGACAGGAACGGCATACTGCTCGCGGGCGCACGGAGCGGGGAGGGCCGGTCGATGAAGCGGGTGGGGATCCGGGATGTCGCGGCGCGGGCGGGCGTCGGCATCTCCACGGTCTCGCGCGTCCTGTCCGGTCGGACGGATGTCCGGCCGGTCCTGCGCGAGCGCGTGCTCATCGCGGCGGCGGAGCTCGGCTATCAGCCGGACATCCTCGCGCAGAGCCTCCGGCGCGGCGCGACGCGGTCCGTCGGCTTCGTGGTCGATGACCTCTCCAACCACCTGATCGCGGAGATCGCGACCGGCGCGGAATCCGTCCTCCGCCGCCACGGGTACTCGCTCCTCGTGATGAACTCGGAGCTGAACCCGGAGCTCGACCGGCTGAACATCCGCGTGCTCGCCTCGCGGCGCGTGGACGCCCTGATGATCTGCGCCGTCGAGGAGAGCCACCCGGGAACGGTGGAGGCCCTCGGGAGCCACTCGGTGCCCCTGTGCATCGTGGAGGGCGACCAGCCGCCGGAGGTCCGGGCGAGCTACGTGCACTCCGACCACGCGGACGGGATCCGCCAGGCGGTCGACCACCTCGTCTCGCTCGGGCACACCCGGATCGCGCTCCTCACCGGACCGGAGCGTCACCGCTCCGTCCGACAGCGCGGAGCCGGCCTCGCGGCCGCCGCGCGCGTCCATCCCGGCTGCTCCCTCACGTGGCGCGCGATCGACCTCGCGGCCGAGGACGGGGAGCCGACCGCCGCGGCGCTCCTCGATGGACCGGAGCCACCGACCGCGATCATCGTCGGCGGCGCGCGGATCCTCGTCGGCGTGCTCCGCGCCCTCGACGCACGGGGGCTGCGCGTCGGCGAGGACGTCGCGCTCGCCACCACGGACGCCCAGCCGCTCGCCGCGATGTTCCGGCCGCCGCTCGCCGCGATCATGCGCGACGCGCACGGGGTGGGGCGGGCCGCCGCCGAGCTGCTCCTCGCGCGGATCGCGGATCCGGACCGGGAGCCGGAGACGATCGTCCTGCCGACGACCTACGTCCCGCGCGCGTCCGCCTCGCCGGTGACCCGGGGCCCGCGCGCGTCCGGCCGCGCGTAGAGCGCCCCCGCGGGCGCCCCTGCCGCCGCGGCCACATCCCCGCCGCGCACGCGCGCGGCCGCCTCGGCCGCCGGGACCGGCGCATGGACGAGCGCAAGCGGGCGCCAGCTGCGCGAGACGAACCCGAGCGGCTGCGGCTCGGGCGCGTCCGGTGCGCGGCGCAGGTCCGGGAAGGCGCGGAAGAGGCCGCGGATCCCCTCGCGCACCTCCATCCGCGCGATGTGCGCACCGGCGCAGTGGCGCGGCCCGACGCTGAAGGCGAGGTGGCCGCGAAGATGCGCACGGCCGGGGTCGAACGTCGCCGGCCGCTCCCAGCGGAGCGGATCGCGGTTCGCCGCGGCGGTCACCGCGATGACACGGTCGCCGGCGCCGACACGGACGCCCGCGAGGACGTGGTCCCCGGTGGCCCGGCGCGCCCGGATGTGGATGACCGGGGAGTGCCGGAGGACCTCCTCCAGGAACGCGTCGAGGCGCGTGTCGTCCACGAGGGTCGCTGCGCGTGCCTCCGCGGGAAGGGCGAGGAAGCGGTGGACGGCGGTGGTGAGGAAGAAGGCGGTCGTCTCCGAGCCACCCTCGTACATGAACTTCGCGTTGTCGATGACGTCCTGCTCGCCCCAGTCCGCGGCGATCGCGGCACCCGCCTCCCAGAGGAGGCCGAGGAACCCGTCCGCGGACCCGCCCGCCTGGGCGCGCACCGGGTCGCGGAGCAGCGGCTCGAGCGCACGCGTGGCGACGAGCGCGGCCGCGCGCGCGTCCGCGTCCTCCCCGTAGGAGTGCCGCCAGGCGAGCACCGCCTCCATCCACGTCTTCGCGCGGTCGAGGGTGGCGGCATCGGCATCCGGCAGGCCGAGGACGCGAGAGATGACGGCGATCGGCAGGAGGCGGGCGAGCTCCCCGTAGAGCTCCAGGTCCCCGCTCTCCGCGACGGCCGCGATGCGCTCCGCGAGGAGCGGGCGGATCGCATCCGACGCGAGCGCCGCGATCGGGTCCGGCCGCCACGCATGGGAGACCGCCCGGTGCAGGGTCGCGTGGTCGTCGCCCACGAGCGAGCGGATGTCCCGCCGACCCACGATCCGGGCGGCGTCCGCAAGGTCGCCCGTCGGCTCGGCGTACAGGTCCTCCCGGCGGAGGACCTCCGTGCAGCCCGCATGGGTGACGACGAGCCAGGCGCGCATCCCCGCGTCCCAGCTCACGGGCCCGACGGCGCGGATCTCCTCGTAGGCCCCGAACGGGTCGATGTCCTTCAGGTCGAGAAGCGAGACCGGGGACTGCGGGCCGCGCGCCTCCGCGCTCACGCGTCCGCCCCCGGCGCCGCCGCACCGAGCCGACGGCCGAGCTCGGCGGCAGCGTCGAGCAGGGCGAGGCGCGCCCGCTCGGCGAGCCCCGGCGTCCAGCGCGGCGTGGGGATCGAGACCGAGAGGGCGACCGTGACGGCGCCGGTCGCATCGCGGACCGGGACCGCGACGCAGCGGCACCCGATGACGTACGCCTCGTCGTCCGTGGCGTAGCCCGCGGCACGGATGCGCGCGAGCTCCGCGAGGAGCCGCTCCGGGTCGGTGATCGTGTGCGGGGTGAACGCGACGAGCGGGAGGCCCGCGAGCCGCGCCTCGGCCTCCGCGGCCGGCAGGCCGGCGAGGAGGACCTTGCCCAGGCCGGTGGCGTGCGCGGCGAGGCGCGCGCCGACCGTGGAGACGAGCTTCATGGGGTGCGGTGATTCCGCGATGGCGAGGTAGACACTCTCCGTGCCGTCGAGCCGCGCCATCTGGACGGTCTCGCCCGTGATGGCGACGAGCGTCTCCATCAGCGGCCGACCGAGCGCCACCACATCGCGGTTCCCGCCGTACGCCTGCGCGACCTCCCAGAGCCGCAGGCCGAGGCGCCACGTCCGCGACGCCGGGTCGAGCTCCACGTACCCGCGGCGCGCCATCGTCTGGAGGAGGTTGTGCGCCGAGGAGTTCGGCAGCCCGAGCGCCGCCACGATCTCCGAGAAGGTGGACGGGCCGCGCGCCGCGAGCAGGTCGAGGACGCTGAGGACGCGATCCGCGGACTTCACCGCGGTCTCCGCGCCCGCGTCGACGGCGCCGGGCTCGGACGCGGCACGGCGCGCGCGCGACGGATGGGCGGTCACGGAGCCCGTCGTGCGGCCGCGACCGGGCCGCTCCCCCACCGGCACCTCAGGCCCAGCCCGGCCGGCCCCGCGGCACCGGCTCCACGCGCCCGTGGCCGGCGCTCAGGAGCGCCGCCTCCACGAGCTCCACGGTCCGGGCGCCCATCGGTGCCGGGCTCGCATCCGTCGGGAGGCCGCCCTTCGCGACCGCGAGCAGCTCGCGGACCGGGCCGCGCGGGTCGTACACACCCGCCCCGGCCGGGAGGTCCGCACGGACCCGCTCGCCGGAGGGCGGCCCGAAGAGGACCTCGTCATGGTTCGAGTCGAGGAGCAGCTGGCCGCCCGTCCCGTGGACGATCACGTGCCACTCCACGCGCGGCACCGATTCGTGGGACGCGTTCCCCACGAACGCGCCGATCGCGCCGCCCTCGTAGCCGACGCTCATCACGTCGTGGAGGTCCACCCCCGGCTGCGCCTCCACGATCCGGCAGTGGATGTCCCGGGCTTCGAGACCGGTGAGGAACTCGGCCATGCCGAAGACGTAGCTCATGGTCACCGGTGCGGTCCCGCCGCCGGAGATCGCCGGGTCGATGAACGTCTCGGGCTGGAGCGCGATCCCGCCGGTCGCGCTGTTGTACGGCGTGCCCTTCGTGAGGAGCTCGCGGACCGCCACATCGATGCCGATGCTCACGACCTCGATCCGGCCGATCCCGCGGGTGCGGAGGAGGTCCCGGGCGGCGGTGACGAGCGGCATGTAGTTCCAGCCGAAGGCGACGAGGAGGTGGCGGCCGGCGGTCCGGGCCGCATCTGCCATCGCCCATGCGTCCTCGGAACGGATCGCGAACGGCTTCTCGCACAGGACGTGGGCGCCCTGCGCGATCGCGGCGGTCACCTGGGCCCGGTGGACGTTCGGCGGGCTCGCCACGACGACCGCGTCCAGGCCGTAGCCGAGCGCCTCCTCCCAGCTGTCCGTGGCGTGCTGCGCCCCGAACCGGTCGGCGATCCGGCGCGCCAGGTCCCCGTTCCGCCGGTTCACGACGACGAGCTCCGCGTCCGGATCCGCGGCGATCACCGGCAGGTGCGTCGTCACCGCCCAGGCACCGGCCCCGATCACCCCGACAGGCACCCGTCTGCTCACTTCACCGCTCCCGTGGAAAGACCGCTGACGATGTAGCGCTGGAAGACGACCGCAAGGAGCACGGGCGGGATGAGCGAGATCACCGTGGCGGCGGCGAGCGTGTTCCAGGTGAACGTCTGGAGGCTCTGGTAGCCCGCGAGGAGCGGCGGCACGGTGAGGTTGTTCGTGAGGATGACCGCGTAGAAGAACTCGCTCCACGCCTCGAGGAAGATGAGCAGCCCGGTCGCGACCAGACCCGGTCGCGCGAGGGGCGCGACGATGAGGAAGATCGTCCGCAGCCGACCCGCACCGTCCACGAACGCTGCCTCCTCGATCTCCCGGGGCAGATGGTCGAAGTAGCTCTTCAGCAGCCAGATGCTGAGCGGCAGGGTGAACAGGTTGTACGCAACGATGAGCGCGAGCGGCGTGTTGATGAGGCCGATGGTCCGGAAGAGCGCGAAGAAGGGCACGACGATCGCGATGCCGGGGACCACCCGCGACGCGAGCAGGAAGAGAAAGCCCGCACGGCTGCCGCGGAACCGGTAGCGCGAGTAGGCGTAGCCCGCGAGGCCGCCGATGAGCAGGTTGCTCAGCGCGACGAGGGTGCCGACCATCAGGCTGTTGAGCAGCGCGCTCCACATCCGGCCCCCCTGGTCGGACGTGTACTGGCCGGTCTCGTCCGTCGCGGAGCCGAAGACGGACGCGTAGTTGTCCAGCGTGAAGTTCTGGGGGATCCAGTGGGGCGGCCGGGCCGTCATCTCGCCGGGGGTGGCGAAGCTGCTCTGCACGGTGAAGTAGATCGGCCCGAGGATCCAGAGCGCGAAGACGATGTACGCGCCGTACAGGAAGACCGTCTGCTTCGCGTCCTTCCGGCGATACCAGGGGATGCGGCGGGCGGTCCCGGGCACATGCCCCGTGCGCGTGGCCATCAGGCGCCGTCCGCGGGCACGCGGCCCATGCCTGCGTCCGCCCGGTAGAGGAAGCGGACGAAGACCATGCCGATGGCGAACGCGATGAGTCCGAGGATCACCGCCACGGCCGACCCGGCGCCGTACTCCGCGAAGTTGAAAAGCACCTTGTAGAGGTACATGGAGAGGAGCTCGGTGGCGTTGCCCGGGCCGCCCTGGGTCATGATGAAGATGACGTCGAACTGGAGGAAGCCGAAGATCGTGTTCGTCACGAGAACGACGACCATCACCGGCATCAGCCACGGCAGCGTGATGTAGTCGCGAGGAGCGGCATGCTCGCCGCGCCGAACCCGAGCGCGGTCGCGCGCTTCAGGAAGCCACGGCGCGAGACGTCGCGCCGGAACATCTCATCCATCGGTACGAACCTCCTCCTGTCCCCCCACCGGTGACCGGCGCGCCAAGTGGCGCTACGAGGTCGATTTCCACCCCCGGATGGTCACTTCAGGCATGCGAACCGTCAAGCCGGATTCCGCGCACCGGGGGCGCCGTCGACCGGCAACCGGCCGGCGTCCGGAGCCAGTCCCGCACGT
>JBJTJV010000294.1:0-9916 GCA_046352645.1 Chloroflexota bacterium
GGCCCGGGGCGTGGCGGACCGCCGGGGGGCGGGTCGTCATCGTCGCGGCGACCGGGGCCGACCTCGCCGAAGCGGGCGCCCGGGCGGAGCGCGCCGCGGACGCGATCGACTTCCCCGGCCTCCAGCGCCGCCACGACATCGGGCGGATGCCCGCGGGGGTCCCGGCATGATCCCCCGCTACACCCGGCCCGCGATGGGTGCCGTCTGGACGGACGCGGCGCGCTTCGCGGCGCTGCTCCGCGTGGAGATCGCCGTGCTCCGGGCGCTCGCCGCGGAGGGGACCGTGCCCGCCGCGGCCGTCGATGCGATCGCGGCGCGGGCGCGGATCGACGTGGAGCGGATCGCGGAGCTGGAGCGGACGACGGACCACGACGTCATCGCGTTCGTGAGCCAGGTCGCGGAGAGCGTCGGACCGGAGGGCCGCTGGCTGCACTTCGGGCTGACGAGCAGCGACGTCGTCGATACCGGCCTCGCGCTCCAGTGCCGCGCCGCCGCGGACCTGCTCCTCGGCGAGCTCGACGCGCTCATCGTCGCGGTCGTCCGGGCGGCACGCGCCCACGCGGACACGCTGATGATGGGCCGGACGCACGGCGTCCACGCCGAGCCGATCACCCTGGGCCTGAAGCTCGCCACCTGGGCGCTGGAGCTCGACCGCGGCCGGACGCGCCTGCGGGCCGCCGCGGACGATCTCGCGACCGGCAAGATCTCCGGCCCGGTCGGCACGTACTCCCAGCTCGGGCCCGCGATCGAGGCGGAGGCGCTCGCCGCGCTCGGCCTGCGCGCGGACGCGGTGAGCACCCAGATCGTCCAGCGCGACCGGCACGCGGCCTTCCTCGCCGCGATCGCCGTCACCGGCGGCACGCTCGAGCGCTGCGCCGTCGAGGTGCGCAACCTCCAGCACACGGAGATCGCCGAGCTCGGCGAGCCGTTCCGCACCGGCCAGAAGGGCTCGTCGGCGATGCCGCACAAGCGCAACCCGATCAAGTCGGAGCGGATCACCGGCATGTCGCGCCTGCTGCGGGGCTACGCGCTCGCCGCGATGGAGGACCAGGCGCTCTGGCACGAGCGGGACATCAGCCACTCGTCCGTGGAGCGGGTGATCCTGCCGGGCGCCACGATCCTCCTCGATTCCATGCTTGCGACGCTCCGTGGCATCGTCGAGGGCCTCGTCGTGCGGCCCGACCGGATGGCGGAGAACATCGAGCGCGGCCTCGGCCTCCACGCGAGCAGCCGGCTGCTCACCGCGCTTCTCGAGAGCGACGGGATGAGCCGGGAGGAGGCGTACGCGCGCGTCCAGGGGCACGCGCTCCATGCCGGCGACGCCCGCGTCCCGTTCCGTGGGCTCGTGGAGGCCGACCCCGCGATCGCGGCCGTCCTGCCGCCCGAGCGGATCGCCGCCTGCTTCGATGACCGGATCCACCTCCGCCACGCGGGGACGATCATCGCCCGCCTCGATGCGCTCGTACCCCCGGAGCCCGCCGCATGAGCGCCGCGGACGTGCGCGTGGACGCGTTCCTGCGCTCGGGCAAGGTGCGCGACCTCTACGCGCTCGAGGACGGCCGCCTCCTCCTCGTCGCGTCCGACCGCCTGTCTGCCTTCGATGTCGTGCTGCCGACGCCGATCCCGGACAAGGGCCGGATCCTCACCGGGCTCTCCCGCCACTGGTTCGCCGCGATCGCCGCCGCGGGCATCGTCCCGCACCACGTGCTCGCGACCGACCCGGCGGCTCTGCCCCCCGCCTGGGCCGCCCACGCGGCCGAGCTCCGCGGCCGGATCCTCGTGTGCCGGCGTGCCGCCCCGCTCCCCATCGAGCTCATCGTGCGCGGCTATCTCGCGGGGAGCGGCTGGGCGGAGTACCGCGCGTCCGGCAGCATCGGCGGCATCGCGCTCCCGCCCGGCCTGCGCGAGGGCGACCGGCTGCCGACGCCGATCTTCACCCCGTCCCCGAAGGCGGAGGTCGGGCACGACCTGCCGCTCACGTTCGACGAGACGGTCGCGCTCGTCGGTGGCGCCGTCGCGGAGCGCGCCCGGGAGATCGCGCTCGCGGTCTACCGCCTGGGCGCCGCGGACGCGGAGGCGGCGGGCATCATCGTCGCGGACACGAAGATCGAGCTCGGGCTCCTGCCCGAGGATGCCGCCGCGGGTCCGCCCGCCGCGCGCCTCCTGCTCATCGACGAGGTCCTCACGCCCGATTCCAGCCGCTTCTGGGAGGCCGCTGCCTGGGCGCCCGGGCAGGCGCAGGCGTCCTACGACAAGCAGTACGTCCGCGACTGGCTCCTGGCGAGCGGCTGGGACCGCCGGCCGCCCGGCCCCGAGCTCCCCCCGGAGATCGTCGCGGGGACCGCGGCGCGCTACCGCACCGCCTTCGAGCGGATCTGCCGCACCCCCTTCGCCCGCTACCTCGAGGAGGACCGGATCGGATCGTGAGCACCTATCGCTTCGCCGTCTCCGTCATGCCCAAGGAGGGGATCCTCGATCCCCAGGGCCGCGCCGTCGAGGGTGCCCTGCCGCACCTCGGCGTCGATTCCGTCCACGCGATCCGCGTCGGCCGGCGCGTGGAGCTCTCCGCCGATGCGCCCACGGAGGCGGCGGCGCGGGCGCTCGTCGAGCGTCTCGCGGGCGAGCTCCTCGCCAACCCGATCGTCGAGGCGTGGCGTGTCGAGCGGATCGAGGATGCGGAGGGTGCCGGGTGAGGATCGGCGTCGTCGTCGTCCCCGGCTCGAACTGCGACCGGGACGCGCTCCACGTCGCCGCCCTCGCGGGCGCCGACGCGGTCCCGCTGTGGCACGAGGACGCGGACCTGCGCGGGTCGGACCTCGTCGTCCTGCCCGGGGGCTTCGCGTACGGTGACTACCTCCGGGCGGGTGCGCTCGCACGCTTCAGCCCGGTGATGCGCGCGGTCGCGGCGCACGCGGCCGCGGGCGGTCTCGTGCTCGGCATCTGCAACGGCTTCCAGGTCCTCGCGGAGGCGGGCCTCGTCCCGGGCGCGCTCCGGCGGAACGCGAGCCTCCGCTTCGAGCACGGCTGGGTGCGGCTGTCGGTGGAGCGCCGCGACACCCCGTTCACGTCCGCCGTGCCCGCCGGCCGGACGCTCCGGATGCCGATCGCGCACGGGGAGGGGAGCTACTTCCTGCCGGATGCCGAGCTCGCGGCGCTCGAGGCGCGCGGCGGTGTCCTCTTCCGCTACGCCGCGCCCGAGGGGAACCCGAACGGCTCGCGCAACGACATCGCGGGCGTCATCGACGCGGGCGGGCGCGTCTGCGGCCTGATGCCGCACCCCGAGCGCGCCGCGGAGGCGCTCCTCGGCTCGGACGACGGCATGCTCCTCTTCCGCTCGCTCCTCGAGAGCGCGGCCGCGGCCGGGGGTGCGCCGTGACGGCGCCGGGGGCGGAGACGCCCCTCCACCGCGCGCTCGGCGTCACGGACGCGGAGCTCGACGCGATCGTCGCGCGCATCGGGCGTGCCCCGAACCCCCTCGAGCTCGCGATGTTCAGCGTCATGTGGAGCGAGCACTGCTCCTACAAGAGCAGCAAGCCGCTCCTCGCGACGCTGCCGACCGGCGGCCCCGACGTCGTCGCGGGACCCGGCGAGAACGCGGGCGTGATGCGCATCGGCGACGGCCTCGCGGTCGCCTTCAAGCTGGAATCCCACAATCACCCGAGCGCGGTCGAGCCCGTCCAGGGGGCGATGACCGGCGTGGGCGGCATCCTCCGCGACATCTTCACGATGGGCGCGCGGCCGGTCGCCGTCCTCGACGCCCTGAAGTTCGGCGACCCGTCGCTCGCGCGCACCCGCCACCTCGTCCGCGGCGTCGTCCGCGGCGTGGGCAGCTACGGCAACTGCGTCGGCGTGCCCACGATCGGCGGCGAGCTCGTCTTCCACCCGAGCTACGCGGAGAACCCGCTCGTCAACGTGATGGCGGTCGGCATCCTCCGCGAGGACCGCCTGACGCTCGCGGCGGCGCCCGGCCCCGGGAACCTGTGCGTGCTCTTCGGCAGCACCACGGGCCGCGACGGCATCGGCGGCGCGAGCATCCTCGCGTCGGCCACCTTCGGCGCGGAGGGCCAGGCGAAGCGGCCGACCGTCCAGGTGGGCGACCCGTTCGCGGAGAAGCTCCTCATCGAGGCGAGCCTCGAGCTCATCGAGCGCGGCCTCGTCGCCGGGCTCCAGGATCTCGGCGCTGCCGGCATCACGTGCGCGGTGAGCGAGACCGCCGACCGCGCGGGCACGGGCATCCGCGTGGACCTCGACGCGATCCCGCGCCGCGAGGAGGGGATGGAGCCCTTCGAGGTGATGATCAGCGAATCCCAGGAGCGGATGCTCGCCGTCGTCACGCCGGACCGGCTCGACGCGGTCCTCGAGGTCTGCGGACGCTGGGGCCTGCCGGCCGCGGTGATCGGCCGCGTCACGGACGACGGACGCATCACGATCGTCCGGGGCGGCCTCGCCGCGGACGGGACACCGGCGGTCGGCGCGGAGGTCCTCGCCGACATCCCCGCGCGCGCCCTCACCTCGGACGCGATCGTCCACCGGCGCGTGGCACGGGCACCCGAGCGCCGTCGCCCGGCGCCCGCCCCGGGAGCGCCGCCGCTCCCCGACGACCGGCTCCCCGAGCGCGGCACGGACCCGGCTGCCGTCCTCCGCGCGCTCCTCGCGGACCCGAACCTCGCCTCCCGTGCATGGGTGACGCGTCAGTACGACGCGACCGTCGGCACGGACACGGTCGAAGCCTCCGAGCGCGCCGCGGGCGTGCTCCGCGTGAAGGGCACGCGCCGGGCCCTCGTCGTCGCGACGGATGCGAACGCGCGCCTCGCCCTCCTCGATCCGTGGCTCGGCGCGGCCGCCGCGGTCGCGGAGTGCGCCCGGAACATCGCCGTCACCGGCGCCCGCCCGCTCGGCGTCACGAACTGCCTGAACTACGGCTCGCCGGAGCGCCCCGAGGCGTTCTGGGAGCTGAGCGAGGGCGTCCGCGGCCTCGGCGACGCGTGCCGTGCCCTCGGCATCCCCGTCACCGGCGGGAACGTCAGCCTCTACAACGAGTGGCTCGGCGGCGCGATCGCGCCGACCGCCCAGGTCGGCATCGTCGGCCTCCTCGACGAGATCGACCTCCTCGTCCGCCCGGCCTTCGCGGCCGCGGACGAGAGCATCGTCCTGCTCGGCCGGGCGGCGCCCGGGCTCGGCGGCTCGCTCTACGCGGAGATCGCGGGGGCGGCACCGGATGACCCGCCGCCCGCGCTCGACCTCGCCGCGGAGGGGGCGCTCCTCGGGCTCCTCCGCGCGGCCGCCGGTGCGCGGCTCCTGCGCTCGGCGCAGGACGTCAGTGGTGGCGGCCTCGCGGTCGCGCTCGCCGAGTGCGCGCTCTGGTCGGGCATCGGCGCCGAGTGCGCGCTCGTCGCGGACGCCTCGCCCGCCGAGCTGCTCTTCGGCGAGTCGGGGGGCCGCGTCGTCGCGACGGCCGCGCCCGCCCGCACGGCCGAGCTCGTCGCGCTCGCCACGGCGCACGGGGTCCCCGCCGCCGTCATCGGCCGCACCGGCGGCGCGCGTCTCCGGATCACGCTCCGCGGCGCGTCCGCCGGGGGCGTGGACCCGGCGTCCGGCGGGGCCGGCGGCACGGACGCGCTCGAGGTCGGGATCGGCGCCCTGCGGACGGCGTGGGAGGAAGGCCTGCCGCGGGCGCTCGGCGAGGACGGCACCACCGTCCTCCGCGCGGACGAGGAGCGCTAGCCCATGTGCGGCGTCGTCGGCGTCCATGCGCCGGGCCAGGAGGCGGGTGCGATCGCCGCGCTCGGGCTCTTCGCGCTCCAGCATCGGGGGCAGGAATCCGCGGGTGTCGCGGTCGGCGACGGCGAGGGCGTGCTCGTCTACAAGGACCTCGGCCTCATCGCGCAGGTGCTCGACGAGCGGCGGATCGGGCCGCTCCACGGGGAGCGGGCGATCGCCCACTGCCGCTACTCCACGACCGGGAGCACGCGCTGGGAGAACAGCCAGCCGACCTTCCGGATCGGCCCGCGGCGCACCGTGGCGATCGGGCACAACGGGAACCTCGTGAACACCCGCGAGCTCCTCGCGAGCCTGCCGGGCGGCCGCTCCCGGCTCGTGGGCACGACGGACACGGAGGTCCTCACCGCGCTCCTCGCGGACGAGCCGGGCGAGGACCTCGTCGCGGCGCTCGTGTCGCTCCTGCCGCGCGTGCGCGGCGCCTACTCGCTCGTCGTCATGGACGCCGACCGCGTCATCGGCGCGCGCGACCCGCACGGCTTCCGGCCGCTCGTCCTCGGCCGGCTCCCCGCCGAGCCCGTGATCGCGAGCGCGCCGCCCCCGGATGCGCCCGCGGAGGCGCCCACGCGCCCCCTCCCGTGGGCCGAGGGCGGTGCCCCGACCGCGACCGCGGGCGGCTGGGTCCTCGCGTCCGAGAGCGCCGCCCTGGACATCCTCGGCGCGGAGGTCGTGCGCGAGGTCGAGCCGGGCGAGATCGTCATCCTCGGCGAGCCCGGTGGCCCGCGCTCGGTGCGCTTCGCGGAGGGCCGCGAGCACCTCTGCGTCTTCGAGCTCATCTACTTCGCGCGGCCGGACACCTACCTCCTCGGCCGGAACCTCTACGAGGTGCGCCGGCGGATGGGCGAGGCGCTCGCGCGCGAGGCCCCCGCGATCGCGGACCTCGTGATGCCCGTGCCGGATACCGGCGCACCGGCCGCGGCGGGCTATGCGGAGGCGTCCGGCATCCCGTACCGCGAGGGGATGGTGAAGAACCGCTACGCGGGCCGGACCTTCATCCAGCCGAGCCAGGCGATGCGCCAGCGGGGCGTGAACATGAAGCTCAGCCCGCTCCCCGAGACGGTCCGCGGCAAGCGCCTCGTCGTCGTGGACGACTCGATCGTCCGGGGCACGACCACCCGCCAGATCGTCGGCCTCCTCCGGCGCGCGGGTGCGGCCGAGGTCCACGTGCGCATCAGCGCACCGCCGATCCATCACCCCTGCTTCTACGGCATCGACACCGCGGTCGAGACCGAGCTGATCGCCGGGCGCAAGTCCGTGGACGAGATCCGCGACTTCGTGGGTGCCGATTCCCTCGCGTACCTCTCCATCTCCGGGGTCCTCTCCGCGATCGGCCTGCCGCGCGAGCGCTTCTGCTTCGCCTGCTTCGACGGGAACTACCCTGTCCCGGTCCCGTACGACGTCGCCGAGCACAAGCTCATCCTCGAGGGCGCCGAGGACCCGGCGGGCGCGCCGCCCGCAGCCGCCGGGGTGGCCCCGTGAGCGGCGAGCCGCCGCGGCGCTCGGCGTACGCCGCATCCGGCGTGGACGTGGACGCGGGCGACCGTGCCGTCGCGCTGATGCGCGAGCGGATCGCGCGTGCCGGGGCCGCCGGCCGCGACCTGCTCGGCGGGCTCGGCGGGTTCGGCGCGGCCCTCGAGCTGCCGCCCGGCTATCGGCGCCCCGTCCTCGTGAGCGCGACCGATGGCGTGGGCACGAAGACCGAGATCGCCCGCCGGACCGGTCGGCGTGGGGCGATCGGCCGCGATCTCGTCGCGATGTGCGTGGACGACCTCGTCTGCCACGGCGCCCGCCCGTTCGCCTTCCTCGACTACCTCGCCGTCGGTCGGCTCGACCCGGTCGCGGTCGCCGAGCTCGTCGGCGGCATCGCCGAGGGCTGCGCGATCGCGGGCTGCGCGCTCGTCGGCGGGGAGACCGCCGAGCACCCCGGGCTCATGGAGCCCGACGCCTTCGATCTCGCGGGCTTCGCGATCGGCATCGTGGAGCGCGATCGCCTTCTCGACGGCTCGACCGGCCGTGCCGGGGACGTGGTGATCGGCGTCGCCGCCTCCGGCCTCCACGCCAACGGCTTCTCCCTCGTCCGTCGGCTCCTCGCGGACGTCCCGCTCCAGACGCCCTTCCCGGCGCTCGTGGGCCGCGTCCTCGGGGATGCCGCCGTGTCCGCGCTTGCGGCCGAGGACGCGGCCTCCACGCTCGCGGACGTCCTCCTCCGGCCGACCGCGATCTACGCACCCGCCATCCTCGCGCTCCGCGACGCGCTCGACCCGATCGGGCGGGGCGTGGTCGGGGTCGCGCACATCACCGGTGGCGGGCTGCCGGGGAACCTGCCGCGCGCGCTCCCGGCGGGCCTCGGCGTGCGGGTGGACCCCGCGACCTGGCCGGTCCCCGCGGAGATGGCGCTCCTCGCCGCGCTCGGGTCGATCGCCGGACCGGAGCTCCGGGCGACGCTCAACGCCGGCATCGGCATCGCGGTGATCGTCGATCCGGCCGCGGAGGACGCGGCCCACGCGGCCCTCGCCGCGGCCGGCCTGCGCGCCTGGACGATCGGCGCCGCGGAGGACGCCCGCGACAGCAGCCGCTACCGCGAGGCGTCCGCATGAGCGCGGCGGGTCCGGGCGTCCGGATCGTCGTCGCGGTCTCGGGGGCCGGCAGCAACCTGCGCGCGCTCCATGCCGCGGCCGCTCGCGGCCTGCTCGGCGGAGAGATCGTGTGCGTGCTCGCCGACCGGGAGTGCCGGGGTGCGGACTTCGCCCGTGCGCAGGGGATCCGGACGCTCGTCATCCGCCCCGCGGACCACCCCGACCGGGGCACCTGGGACCGTGCTGTGACCCGCGCCCTCGGCACGGCCGGCGCCGACCTCGTCGTCCTCGCGGGCTTCCTGCGCGTCCTCGGCCCCGCCGTCACGGACGCCTACGCGGGACGCATCCTCAACGTCCACCCGAGCCTCCTGCCGTCCTTCCCGGGCGCGGATGCGATCGGCGATGCCCTCGCCGCGGGCGTCACCGTCACCGGCGTCACCGTCCACCTCGTGGACGCCACGCTCGACGGCGGGCCGATCGTCGCCCAGGAGGCGGTCCCGATCGTCGCGGGCGAGGACCGGGACGCGCTCGCCGATCGGATCCACGCCGTGGAGCACCGTCTCCTGCCGCGCTGCGTCGCGCTCGCCGCCGCCGGCGCGCTCTCCGTCACCGGCCGGACCGTCGCGATCGACGCTGCGACGGCCGCGGCCCTGCCCCGGCCACGCCGCGCGCTCCTCTCCATGGCGGACAAGACCGGCCTCGCGGACCTCGGCCGTGGCCTCGCGGATCTCGGCTTCGAGCTCGTCTCGACCGGCGGCACGGCGCGGGCCCTCCGCGACGCAGGCCTCGCGGTCACCGACGTCGCCGCCGTCACGGGCGCCCCGGAGATGCTCGACGGACGCGTGAAGACGCTCCACCCGCGGATCCACGGCGGCATCCTCGCCGACCTCGGCCGCGAGGAGCACCGGCGCGCGCTCGCGCTCGCGGCGATCGCGCCCTTCTCCATCGTCGCGGTGCGCCTCTACCGGTTCGCCGAGGCGGCCGCCCGCCCGGGGATCGACCTCGATGCGCTCATCGAGGAGGTGGACATCGGCGGTCCGGCGATGGTCCGCGCCGCCGCCAAGAACCACGCCTCCGTCGCGATCCTCACCGACCCCGCGGACGATGCCGTCGTGCTTGCCGAGCTCGCCGCGTCGGGGGAGGTCTCCGCGCCCACGCGGCGCCGGCTCGCCCTCGCCGCCTGGGCGCACACGGCTGCCTACGACGCGACGATCGTCCGTGCGCTCGCACCCCGCCTCCTGCCGGAGGACGGTGCGGGGGCGCGGCTCCCGGCGACCCTCGCGCTCGCGGTCCGCCGGGCCGCCCTCCTGCGCTACGGCGAGAACCCCCACCAGGCGGCGGCGGTCTACCTCGACCCGGGCGCCGACCCCGCTGCCGGCCCCTTCGCCCGCGGCGTCGAGCCGCTCCAGGGCAAGGCGCTCAGCTACAACAACCTGCTCGACGCGGCGGCGGCCGCCGGGATCGCGCGCGACCTCCGCAGCCACGGGATCGCGATCGTCAAGCACGGCAACCCGTGCGGCGCCGCCGAGGACGCCGATCCGCTCGTCGCCTGGGAGCGCGCG
>JBJTJV010000032.1:0-9260 GCA_046352645.1 Chloroflexota bacterium
CCTCCAGCGGCTGGGCGGACAGCGGCATTCTGCACCCCGGACGCGCGGGCCGGGATGCCCCGATCGGGGCAGGACCACGCGCGAGCGCGGTGCGCGTACGCCCCACGCGGGGCGGGCACGAGGCTTGTCGCGCGCCGCGGCGCCGTGGGATAGTCGGACGCTGCGCAGCCCGACGCCCCCCATGCTCCCCGCCCGGTCCCGTGCCCGGGCAGCCACCATCCTCGTCTCGCTCCTGCTCGCGCTCCTCGTCGGCCTGCCGGCAGGCGCGTCCGCGGGGGTCGTCCGCGCGGGTGAGCTCGATCCGCCGAACCGCGGCGACACGGTCCTCGGCGCGGTGGACGGCATCAAGTACCGCACGGACGCCACGCCCTTCAGCGGCGGGGGCGACGGGTTCGGCCTGGCCCTCGCGGGGTGCGGCGAGCGCCCCTGGCAGCTCATCGGCGGCGGTGCTGCCGTTGACGGCCTGCCGGCAGGCGCGTCCGCGGGCTGGACGGACCCTGCCCGGATCCCCGGGACGGTGGGGAGGTTCGGCGTGCTCGGCGCCACCCTGTCGGACGGGACGCTCGTGGCACTCTGGACCGAGGGGGCGGGCGGCCTCCGGAACCAGCTGAAGGCGCGCGTCCGCGCGCCGGGCAGCACGCGCTGGCGCGCCGTCGATGGCCCGAAGGGCGTCTACCTCCAGGGCCTCTCGCTCGCGGAGGGCGACTACGGCACCACGATCATCGGCTTCGAGAAGGGTGACGTCGGATCCCAGGCGGTCCACCTCGTCACGCTGGACACGCGTGCCCCCGGCTTCTCGCGGCCCGTGCGCGTCTTCACGGACGCGGCCTACGAGACGATCGGCGCCCGGGTCGCGCGCGGCCGGGACGGCACGCTCCTCGTCGGGGCGACCGCCCGTCCCGTGAGCCCGCCGGAGGGCGACCCGGTCTACCGCGCGGTCGTGGCCGTGCGCCGTCCGGGCGCCGCGTGGGCGCGCCGGTACCTGAGCGCCGCGGACACCCACGCGGGCGTGAACGCAGTGGCCGTGAACCGCGAGGGCGGCGCGATCGTGGGGATCATCGAGGGGTACTCGCTGGCGGCCATGACGGTGCGCGCGGCAACGCTGCGGCACGGCGCTTCAACGCGCTGGAAGATCCGCACGGTCTCCGCGTCCGGCGATGCGCAGGGCGTGAGCGCAGCGATCGGCGACGACGGGACCGCGGCGCTCGCCTGGGCCGCGACCTCCACGAACTTCCGCACCGCCCGCGTGGCGACCACGGACGTGGACGACACGGGCGCGGGCTGGGCGCTGAGCACCGTGGAGACGGACAGCGTCGCGATCTCCGGGGTGCCGCAGGTCGCCGTGGCGAAGACCGGCGGCGTGACCGCGCTCTGGACGCGGAGCAACCGCATCCGCGGCGTGTACATCGACGGCGTGACGGTCAGCGCGATCGCGCCGTTCACCGCGGAAGGGAAGATCGCCGCCCTCTCCGGCCTGCGCGCGCGGCCGGACGGGAGGATCGCGGCGCTCTACCACCTCTTCGCGCCCGGGGTCGTGAACGAGGGCCTACGCTACCGGCTCATCGCCGCGGGTGTCCCCGGCACGGAGACCACGATCACGGACGCGGCGGACGGCGAGGTGAACTCGGAGCGCCTGTCGCTCGGTCCCCGGGGGCGCGCCACCGTCATCTACACGCGCGGCGACTACCCGGACACGGACTTCGCCTTCCTCCAGCAGCGCTAGCCACCGGACGAGGTTCGGACGTGCGCCGCTCCCCCACGCTCCGGCGGGCGCTGCTCGCCACGCTCCTGCTCGCGACCACGGCCGCCCCGGCAGCCGCGGTGGCACCGGCGCCCGCGGTGGCGCCCGCGGACCATCAGCCCGGGCTCTTCGCGTGGGCGGTCGTGACCACCCCGGAGCTCGCGAGCTACGTGCCGGACGCCGATCACGCGTTCGTCCCGGCGGGCAACGCGCTCGTGACGCGGACGCAGAAGGGCGGCTGGCGGGTCACCTTCACGGGCCTCGCGGTGGACGAGGCGACGAACGGCGGCGTGGCGCACGCGGTGGCACTCGGCACGGAGCCCCGCGTCTGCTGGGTGCGCAGCTGGTCGCGCCTGGGCGAGACCGTGCGCGTGAACGTCGGCTGCCGCTGGGGCAGCAACCTCATCGACACCCCGTTCGTCGTCACGTGGACGTACCACGCGAACCCCTACACGCCGTACAACGGCTACCGCAGCGGCTACGCATGGATGAACCTCGCGGAGAGCTCCGGCGCCCTGAACACCGGCTACCAGGCGATGACCGCGGGCGGCACGGTGAAGAGCACGCGCACGTCCGAGGGCACGTACACGGTGGCGATGCCCGGCGTGAGCGCGACCGAGCACGTGCTCATCTCCCCGTGGGGCAAGGACAGGCCCTGCCGGCCGATGTCGTGGACCACGGGGACGACCGGCCTGAAGGTGCAGGTGGAGTGCCGCCAGCTGGACGGGGATATCTCGGACGAGCGCTTCACGATCCTCGTGGGGAGGAACGTGTCCGTCGCGGGCCCGGGCTACGACGAGAGCGCGTATGCCGTGGTGCGCACGCCCAAGCTCGCCGAGTACACGGTGGCGGCCGCCGACGGCTTCAGCTTCTCCGGCGAGCCGATCACGGTGAAGCGCGCCGGTGTCGGCGTCTGGACGGTGCGCTTCGCCGGGATGCCCGCGGGCGGCGCGGCGATCGTCACGCCGCTCGGGGGGACCGCGATCTGCCAGGTGGGCTCGCTGCCGCGGACGGACACGCACCTGCGGATCGGCGTCCGCTGCTTCACGCCCGCGGGCGTGCCGGTGGACGCGAAGTTCGTGGTGAGCTGGGGTGGGCCGAAGGCGACGGACACCTAGCGCGCGCCCGGCGGGCGTTCTACGCGACGGCGCAGTCCCGCGACGCGAAGCCGCGGTCGCCGGCGCCGATCGTCACGATGGACGGGCCGCCCGGGAGGTCGTTCGCGATGATGTCGTCCAGGTCGCCGCTGAAGCCGGAGAGCCGCGCCCAGTAGCAGTCCGCGCCGGACGTCCGGTAGGTCCCGGGGGCGATGTCCGTGCCCACGATCAGCACGCCGTCCGGGATCGCCGCCCCGGGTGCCACCACGGCCGAGAGGTCCGAGCTCCAGCTGCAGCCCGAGCTCTCGAACCCGACATCGCCCGCCGCGATCGTCACGACCGCGTAGCCGTCGTCGAAGCCGTTCGCGATCACCTCGTCCATGGAGCCACCGAACCCCGACAGCCGCGCCCAGTAGCAGCTCTCGGCACTGCGCGTCCGGTACGTGCCGGGGGCGATGTCCACGCCGACGCGCCAGGTGCCGTCGCCGATCGTGGCCCCCGTGCCGGCGGTGGGCGCCGTCGGCCCGTCGTCGAGACCCGGGGGGACGCGCCCCGCCTCCGGGACCAGCACGAGGTACAGGATGGTGAGGCACGCGTCCACGATCTCGGCGGGGGCAGAGGCACAGCGCGCGGCGAGCTCGTCCACGGTGTAGGCGCGCTCCTCCTGGGCGGCGGCGGGGACGGCGGGCACCCCAAGGCCGAGCACGAGTGCGATCGCGGCCACCCACGCGCCGCGGCCGGAGGAGGCGGCCCTGCGCAGGCGGCCCGACCGCGGGGCCATCGATCGGTGGCTGGGCAGTTCGGACATGCCCGGAATGTACGGAGCGATCCGCGTTCTGTAAAGTCTGCCGAGGATCCGGGGCGGCATTTCTGTTCATCCCCCACCACGAGGCCTTCGCCGTGACGACTGCCACGCCGCCCCCGCCCGACTGGGTCGCCATCGACGTCGAGACGACGGGCTTCGCGCCGGCGAGCGACCGCGTCGTGGAGATCGGCGTCGTGCGCTGGGACGCGTGGGGCCGGGAGATCGGCGCGTGGGCCACGATCATCGACCCGGACCGCGACCCCGGGCCCACGCACGTCCACGGGATCGCGTGGGAGGACGTCGCGGAGGCGCCGCGCTTCGCGGACGTGACCGCCGAGCTGCTCGCCCGGCTCGCGGGGGCGCGGCTGATCGCGCACAACGCCTCGTTCGACGCGGGCTTCCTCGTCGCGGAGCTCGGACGCGCGGGAGTGGACTGGCGCGGGATGGAGTTCGCGTGCTCCTTGCAGGCCGCGCGTCACGCGGAGATCGGCCCCAGGGCCACGCTCGCGGCCTGCTGCGCCGCCCTCGGCATCCGCAATCCCGCCGCCCACTCGGCGCTCGCGGACGCGCGCGCGGCGGGCCAGGTGCTCCTCGCGCTCCTGCCGCGGCTGGACGGCTACCCGGGCCTCGCCGTCCGCCCCGCGCCATGGGCGCCGTGGCCGGAGCGGCTCGTCACGCCGCGGATGCGGGGGTAGGCGCGCGGGCGGATGCCGCGTGCCGGGGCGCGAGCCCGGTCAGGGACGCTCGGGGCTGCGCTGCCGGCGTTCTGCGCGCAGGCGCTCCGCGAGCGCGAGGACGCCCGCGCGATCGCGCTCGCCGACGACGCGCGCCGGCGTGCCCGCGCTCACCGTCCAGTCCGGGGTGCGCTCCTTGAGCAGCGAGAGCGCGCCGAGCGTCGCCCCCTCCCCCAGCGCGGCGCCCGGCAGGAGGACCGCGCCCGCTCCCACGATCGCATGGCGGCCCACGACGACCGGGGCCACACGCACCCGGCGATACGCCTCGGGCACCATGGGTCCGGCCATCCCCGCGCCGGAGAAGTCGTCGCTCGAGGAGAGGATCCGCGCGCCGTGGGAGACGTTCGCGTGCTCCCCGATCGCGATCGGTCCCGCCCCCGCGAGCGTCACGTGGCCCGCGATGTGGACGTCATCGCCGATCGTCAGCTCGCCGCCGATCGTGATGATGGCGAAGGGGTCGATGCGGACGTTCGTGCCGATGCGCATCCGCCCGCAGCCCACGAGGACGCAGCTCGGGTGGATCCGCACGTCCGCACCGAGGGCGGCGAACCCCAGCCGGTCGAGCTCGTCGCGGGTGAGGTACGCGTGGTTGCGCGCGTCGGCGGTCATCGCCCCGGGCTCCCCGCGGCGGATCCGGGTGCCCGCCCGCGCGCGTGCCCGAGCGCCTCCGCCAGGCTGTCCGCGACGATCGCGACCATCGCGTCGGCCTCCGCGTCCGTCAGCGTGGCGTAGACCGGGACACAGCACATCCGCGCCGCGAGATCCTCGGCGACCGGGCAGGAGCCGAGGCGATCGACATCGGTGCCCGCGGAGAGCGCCGGGGCGTAGTACCGCCGCGTCTCCATGCCGCGCGCGGCGGCTGCGGCGATGAAGCGGGTGGCGGCCTCGGCATGCGGCAGGAGCATCGGGAAGAACTGCCAGCCGGCAGCGTGCGGGTCCGTCTCGATGACGATGCCGGGCAGCGGGGCCACGGCGTGGATGTAGCGTCGTGCGAGGCCGCGGCGGCGCGCCAGCCGGTCGTCGAAGCCGACGGCTGCCGCCAGGCCCACTGCCGCGTGCAGCTCGGAGAGCTTCCCGTTGATCCCCCAGCCGTCGAGGTCCGCCGGCGATGCGGGGTCCAGCCCGAAGTTCAGGGCCCGGCGCAGCGCGGCCTCGCGGGAGCGATGGGCGAGGATCACGCCGCCCTCGCCGACCGCGAACGGCTTCGTCGCGTGGAGCGAGCATGCCTCGAAGGTGTGCGGCGCGATCGGCACCGGACGGCGGTCGGCCCCGATCCCCGCCGCATCGTCCACGACGAGCACGCCGCCCCGCGCCCCCACGATCGCGGCATGGGCCCGGAAGTCGCTGCGGATCCCGAACGGGCAGAGCACCACGGCAGAGCGTGTGCCCGTCACCCGGAGCGCCTCCGCGAGCGTCTCCGGCGCGATCCGCCAGTCGGTCGGGTCCACGTCCACCAGGAACGGCTCGGCGCCCGCCATCCGGACCGCCGCGAGCGTCGCCGCGAACGTGAACGCAGGCAGGATGACGCGACCGGTCACCCCGCTCGCGATGAGCGGGGCGGCGATCGCCGCGGTCCCGCTCGAGGCCGCGACGCAGACCGCCTCCGCGTCACCCCAGGTGGTCGCGACGTGCGCCTCCAGGCGGCGCGACAGCGGCCCGAAGTTCGTGTAGCGCCCCGCCCGGTACGCCTCCTCCAGGATCGGCGCCCAGGACGCGATCGGCGGGACGTCCGGGCGGATGAACGGGAACCGGCTCACGGCGACGCGCTCCACGGGTGACCTCCGACCCCGCGAGCGTACCCCGCCGCCCGCCCGGGCGGGGCCGCGCAGGGTCGCTCGGCCCGCAGGGCGTCTGCTAGGCTCGGGCGATGGAGGCGCGGGGGGACGGGGTCGATGGCGATGCGGGTCCGTCGCGCGCCGTGCCGCAGGGAGCGCCGATCACCGTCTTCATCGCGTCCTGGGGCCGGCCGCTCTACCTGTGGGCCTGCCTGGACGCGCTCTATCGCCTGACCCGGACCCCGGCGCGGTTCGTCCTGCTGGACAACGCACACCCGGACCCGCTCGTGGGCGAGGTGATCCTCGGGTTCGCGCGGCGGGGGATGTTCGACGAGGTCGTCCGGTTCCGCACGAACGCGCTCGCGAACATCGCGACGGCCTACGAGGCACGGCTCGCGGGGATCGGCCCGCTGAACGTCTACATCGAGGCCGACTGCGTCGTGGTGCCCGAGTCCGGCTGCTGGCTCGGGGCCATGCGCGAGATCATGGACCGCAACCCGGCGATCGGGATGCTCGGGAGCGTGGTCGATCCGTCCGACTTCGTCCCGCGCGAGCGGGCGCTACGGCTGACGGACGGCGACGTGGACCGGGCGGAGTACCTCGCGAAGCTCAACAGCGTCGAGCGCGCCTTCCTGGCCGACCCGCGCTGGGTGGAGGCGGCGCAGGACCTCGTGCTCACCGAGCCGCCGTTCCCGGTGGGCAATCCCCCCGGCCGTCTGATGATGCTGCGCACCCGCGTGATGCAGGAGGTGGGCTTCCAGGTGGACGACCGGCTCGCGCTGGCCATGAAGGCGCGCGGGCTCCAGGCAGCCGTGACCGCCCGGGTGCGCCACCGTCACCTCAGCCTGCTGAACGTGTACGACCACCCCGGCATGGACCGGGCCGCCCGCAACCGGTTCTTCAGCGGGGAGTCGCCGGGTGCGCCGCCCGGCCCGCGGCGATCGACTGGAGCGCGGCGATCCGCGCGGGGGTCGCGATGATGCACAGCCACGTCGTGGCGCGGGTCACGCCGGCGTAGAGGAGGCGGCGCTCGGGGCTGCCCGGGGGACCCGGGTCCGGGACGTCCACGAGGATCACCGCGCCGCGCTCCAGGCCCTTCATCCGGCGCGCCGAATCGAAGAGGACGGTCGCGGCGTCCGGCTCGGGGAGCTCTTCCGCGGGGACCAGGAGGCGCCGCCCATCGGCATCGAGGTGCGTGTTGCCCAGCCGGTAGAAGCGCGCGCGGGGGCCCCGGAAGCCGCGCTCGCGGAAGAGCGGGTTCTCCTCGGTCCGGCCGAGCGTGACGATCGCGATCCGGTCCGGCGGGATCCGCTGCCCGGCGAGCTCGTCGAGGACCGATTCGAGGACCGCGCGCTGGTCGCCGGAGGCGGGGATCGGACGGTAGTCGATGCGGTGCGCGCTCAGCTCGCCCTTCCGGCTGACCCGGCGCCCGCCGTCCGCGCGCAGCCCCTCGGCGAGCCGGAAGACCGGCTCCGGGTTCCGATGGTTCTGGCGGATGACGATGACGTCCGCGCCGGGGGGTGCGGGGATCGGCGGGGCCGCGCCGGTCGCATCGTCCGGGAGGGGGTTGCGCTCGGGCGAGAGCCGCTGGAAGGCGTCCGCGAACGACCACGCGGGGCCCCCGACCGGGTCGTGGAGGAAGCCGGTGAGCGTGGCCACGAGCTCGGCACCGATGTCCTGGGCTTCATCGATGACGAGCGCGTCGTAGCGCTCCGGGCAGGCCGCGACGATCTCCGCGGCGCGCGCGGGGAGGGCGGTGAGCTGGGCATCGCTCGGGGGGCCGTCCGCCGGGACGCCGAGCGCGGCGGGATCCCCGGTGGCGCGCGCCGCGAGGATGAGCGTCTGGTGGAGCGTGTTCGCGCGGACAAGCCCGCGCATCGAGCGCTCGGCCTCCTGCTGGAACGACTTCGCGAGGCCGGACGTGGAGCAGACGAGCAGGACGCGCTTGCCCTCCTCGGCGAGCGCGCGGGCCCGCAGGCGGGCGATGACGCTCTTGCCGCCACCCGCACCCGCCTCGAAGTGGAGGCGGGCCATGGCGCCCAGGTTGACGACCCAGTCGTGGTGGATCCGCTCGTCCGCGGCGAGCCGCTCACGGTCCACGTCCAGGTCACCGATGAGGCTCGTGGAGAGATCGAAGCGCGGCAGGAGCGACGTCACGTAGTCGTCCACCCAGTCCGGGGCGGCGTCGTCGTCGCGGAGCCGATGGGGCTCGGAGGCAGCGAGGCGGGCGAGGAACGCATGCACCGCATCCGCCACGCCCCCGGGGCGGCGGAGCGTGGGCCGATGGACGACCTGGTCGGGGGCGAGGAGCATGGAGCCGTCGATCCGTGCGAGGTCGCCGCCGGTGAGATCGGTGTCCGGGAAGCAGAGCATCCAGGCGACCGGCGGCCGGAAGTCGAGCGCCGCGAGGCGCGGCACATCCGCAGCGGCATCGCGGAGCATCCCGAGCGCGCCCTGGACCTGGCGGACCGGGTCGCGGTCGATCGGGGCGTCGTTGCGCATCCACTCGCCGTCGGCGACGGAGATCCGGCCGCCCTTCACCTCCACGAGGACGAGCCCGTGGCGCGGATGGAGGAGGAGCAGGTCGAGCTCCCGCGCGAGCGTGCCGCGCGAGGCACGCCGGCTGACGTAGAGGTTGTGGGTGATCGTCCAGCCCGCGGGCGCCAGCTCGTCGCGGAACCGCTCGAACGCGAGCTGCTCCCCGGCCGTCGCGAAGCCGCCCGCCCAGGCGGGGGCGGGAGTGTCCTGGGTCACGCGCGGTCAGCCCGCGTCCGGCAGCCGCTCGAGGAGCACGAGCTGACCCGGCGTCGGCCCGGCCAGCGCGACGATCCCGGGGTGCTCGACTGCGACCACGATCTCGGTCCCTGCGTCGATCGTCACCGAGCCCGCATGCGTCTGGATCCGCGGCTGGTGGAGGTAGACACCGAAGTCGGCAGCCTCTCCGACGGCCCGCACCAGCAGCGGCGGCGCGGTCTCGGACTCCCTTACGACGCGGTACCGCCCGCGCAGCGTGAACGGTTCCGCAAGGAGCCAGGACCCGGCAGGGAGGCGCACGGCCGCCGGCGCCTGATACGCCGCAGCCGCCCTGAACTCGGCCTTGGGCTGCGC
>JBJTJV010000295.1:0-7076 GCA_046352645.1 Chloroflexota bacterium
AGCCGGACGCGGACATCCTCGTGCTCGGGGAAGCGGGCGACCTTGCCGAGCTTCGTCGTGAGCACGATGTCGTCCGCGCCGCCGGAGATGCCGACCCACGCGAGCGCGTCGTCCTCCGCGACGGTGATGGCGCGGATGCCCGTGGAGCGGACCCGCTCGAACTGCTCGACGGGCGTCTTCTTCACGATGCCGCGCTGCGTCGCCATCACGAGGTTGTGGCCCTTCTCGAAGTGCGGCAGGGTGATGACGGCGAGGATCTTCTCGCCGGATTCCACCTGGACGCCCTCGAGGTTGATGATCGGGATGCCCTTCGCCTGGCGCGACGCGTCCGGGATCTGGTGGACCTTGGACGAGAAGACGCGACCCTTCGTGGTGAAGAAGAGCGCCCAGTCGTGGGTGTTCGCGACGAGCAGGTGGCGGACCGCGTCCTCCTCCACCGTCCGCGCGCCGATGATGCCCTTGCCCCCGCGCGCCTGGCGGCGGTAGGTGACGAGCGGCTGGCGCTTGATGTAGCCGCGGCCGGTGATCGTGATGACGACGTCCTCGTCGGCGATCAGGTCCTCGTCCGTGAGCTCCTTGTCCGCGCTGCCCTCGACGCGCGTGCGGCGATCGCCGGAGTGCTTCCGGGCGAGCTCCACGTTCTCGTCCTTGATGATCGCGTCGATCCGGCGCGGGTTGCCGAGGATGTCCTCGAGCTCGGCGATGAGCTGGAGGATCGCGAGGTACTCGTCCTCGATCTTCTTGCGCTCGAGGGCCGCGAGGCGCCGGAGCTGCATCTCGAGGATCGCGTTCGCCTGGATCTCGGACAGGCCGAAGCGGTCCATGAGGTTGTGGCGCGCGGTCTCCACGTCCGCGGACTCGCGGATCGTGCGGATCACCGCGTCGAGGTTGTCGAGGGCGATCTTCAGACCCTCGAGGATGTGCGCCCGGTCGCGTGCCTTGCGCAGGTCGTACTCGGTCCGGCGGCGGATGACGATGCGGCGCCAGTCGATGTGGTGCTGGAGGATCGCCTTGAGGCCGAGCGTCTGCGGCTGGCCGTCCACGAGCGCGACGATGTTCGCGTTGAAGGCCAGCTTGAGGGCCGTGTGGCGGAAGAGGTTGTTCAGCACCTTCCGCGGCGCGGCGTCGCGCTTGCACTCGATGACCATGCGCATGCCGTCGCGGCTGGATTCGTCCTGCAGGCCGGAGATGCCGTCCAGCTTGCCCGCCTTGACGAGCTCGGCGATCTTCTCCATGAGCGCCGCCTTGTTCACCTGGTACGGCAGCTCGGTGACGATGATCGCGGTGCGCCCCTGGCGTGTCTCCTCGAAGGCCACGGTCGCCTGCATCACGACGCGGCCGCGGCCGTGCGCGTACAGGTCGCGGATCGCGTCGATCTCCTCCCACTGGCCGGTGAACGGGTTCTTCCGGCGGTCGTAGCGGAAGATGGTGCCGCCGGTGGGGAAGTCCGGGCCCTCGATGAGCTCCGCGAGACGATCGGCGGAGGTCTCCGGGTCGTCGATGAGCGCGTTCGTCGCCTCGACCACCTGGCGCAGGTTGTGCGGCGGGATGTTCGTGGCCATGCCGACCGCGATGCCCGCGGAACCGTTGACGAGGAGGTTCGGCAGCTTCGCGGGAAGGACGGACGGCTGCATCTGCGTGCCGTCGTAGTTCTCGACGAAGTCGACCGTCTCCTTGTCGATGTCCGCGAGGAGCTCGGCGGCGATCGCGTCGAGGCGGGCCTCCGTGTAGCGCATCGCGGCCGGCGGGTCGCCGTCCACGGAGCCGAAGTTCCCCTGGCCATCGACGAGCGGGTAGCGCAGCGAGAAGTCCTGGGCGAGGCGGACGAGCGCGTCGTAGAGCGCGGAATCGCCGTGCGGGTGGTACTTGCCCATCACCTCGCCGACGATCGCCGCGCACTTGCGGTACGCGGACTGGGCGGAGAGGCCCATCTCGTTCATCGTGTAGAGGATCCGGCGATGGACGGGCTTCAGGCCGTCCCGGACGTCCGGGAGCGCGCGGCTCACGATGACGCTCATCGCGTAGTCGAGGTAGGCGCTCTTGAGCTCCTCCTCGATGGGGATCGGGCGGATGCGCCCCGCCTCGTCGGTCATCTCCGCCCTCCGTCGTACCGCTCACCCTGCCGGGACACCGCTCCGTCCGCCAGGTGGGCGAAGCCGAACTGCCGTGCGATCGCTGCCGCGCTGCTCGTGCCGGGCGCCCCGGGGAGGCGGCGCAGGCCCCCGAGGCGCGTGCGGATCGCGGCCGCCTCCGCCGCCGGGAGGGCGGGGAGCGCGGCCCGGATCGTGGTCGCGCGCGCGCCGTCGGCGGTGCGCGCCGCCGTCTCCGCCTCTGCCGCGAGGCGCGCGGCGACGGCCGCCGCGTCGACGCGTGCGAGGGCGCGCCACGCACGGGCGATCGTGGCCGCGACATCCGCGTCCGCGTCGCCGACGACCGGCCCCATCAGGTCGAGCGCCGGCCGGACGTCCCAGTGGCCGCGCGCCGCTCGGGGCAGCGCACCGGGCATCCGCGCCACGGTCCGCCCGATGAGCGCACGCTCGCAGGCTCGGTCGGAGAACGCGAGCTGCTCGAGCTCGGCGCGCCGGAAGCGCTCCGCGAGGACGCCGCGTGCCATCGGGAGCGCGAGCGCGTCCGCGACGACCGGGTCGTCCGCAGTCCGCCCGAGGCGCCGGAGCAGCTGCCAGCTCCGCTCCGGATCGGTGGCGAGCGAGCGGCCGAGGGCCGCGATGGCGCAGACGCGGGCATCGCGGTCCGGCTCGGCGGCGAAGCGGAGCGCCAGCCAGAGGGCGGTCGCGGGCGATCCGTCCGCCAGGGCACCGGCGATGCCGCGGCCGATCGCGCGCAGGCGGGCCGCCGGCGTGGCCCCGGTGCAGCCGGCGTCCCGCAACGCGACGAGCGCCTGCTCCGGCGTGTCCGCGAGCGCGCCGATCCGGCGTCCGAGGGCCGCGTCCGGGAGCGGCCGGTGGTCAGAAGTCAAGGTTCTTCACCTTGCGCGCCTCGGCCCGGATCCAGTCACGGCGCGGCTCCACCTTCTCGCCCATGAGCTTGGAGAAGTAGGACTCCGCCTCGGCGGCGTCGTCGATGTCCACCCGCAGGAGCGTGCGGGTCTCCGGGTTCATCGTCGTCTCCCAGAGCTGCTCCGCGTTCATCTCGCCGAGGCCCTTGAAGCGCTGGATCGTGAGGTTCTTGACCTTCATCTCCTTCGCGACGGTGTCCCGCTCCCGTTCGTCCCGTGCGTACTTCGTCACCTTGCCCGTGCTCACCCGGAAGAGCGGCGGCTGGGCGACGTAGAGGTGGCCGGCGGTGATGAGGTCCTGCATGTTGCGGAAGAAGAAGGTCATGAGGAGCGTGCGGATGTGCGCGCCGTCCACGTCCGCATCCGCGAGCAGGATGATCTTGTGGTAGCGGAGCCTGGAGATGTCGAAGGTGTCGCCGATGCCGGTGCCGAGCGCGATGATGAGCGGCCGGATCTTCTCGGAGGAGAGGACCTTGTCCAGGCGCGCCTTCTCGACGTTCAGCATCTTCCCGAACATCGGCAGGATCGCCTGGTAGCGGCGGTCGCGGCCCTGCTTGGCGGAGCCGCCCGCGGAATCGCCCTCGACGATGTAGAGCTCGCTCCGCTCGGGGTCGCGTTCCTGGCAGTCGGCGAGCTTGCCCGGCAGCGAGGAGCCTTCCAGCGCGCTCTTGCGGATGACGAGGTCGCGCGCCTTCCGGGCAGCCTCGCGCGCCCGCTGCGCGGTGAGCGACTTCTCGACGATGCGGCGCCCGTCCCCCGGGTTCTCGTCGAGGTACTGGGCGAGCCCCTCGGTCACCGCGGTCTGGACGGCGCCCTTCACGTCCGCGTTGCCCAGCTTCGCCTTCGTCTGGCCCTCGAACTGCGGCTCGGTCAGCTTCACGCTGATCACCGCGGTCAGGCCCTCGCGCACGTCGTCGCCGCTCAGGTTGTCCTTGGTGTCCTTGATGACGTTCTGGCGCTTCGCCCACTCGTTCAGCGAGCGGGTGAGGCCCGCCTGGAAGCCGGAGACGTGCGTGCCGCCGTCCACCGTGCGGATGTTGTTCGCGAAGGCGAGGACGCGATCGCTGTAGCCGTCCTCGTACTGGAGGGCGACCTCGATCGACGTCGTCCCCACGACCTTCTCGATGGAGATCGGCGAGGTGATCGTCTCCTTGGCCCGGTTGATGTGCCGGACATAGCTGACGAGCCCGCCCTCGAAGAAGAAGGTCTTCTCGCGGGCGGGCGTCTCGCGCTCGTCCACGAGGTGGATGCGCACCTTCTTGTTCAGGTACGCCGATTCCCGCAGCCGCTGCTCGATCGTCTCGAAGCGGAAGTCGAGGGTCTCGAAGACCTCCGGGTCCGGCAGGAAGTGGGTGGTCGTGCCGTGGCGACCGCCGGAGGGCCCGACGAGCTTCACCGGCCCGGTCGGCGTGCCGCGCTGGTACTCCTGCGCCCAGACCTTGCCCTCGCGCGCGGATTCCACGCGCATCCAGACGGAGAGCGCGTTGACCACGCTGACGCCGACGCCGTGGAGACCGCCGGAGACCTTGTAGCCGCCGCCGCCGAACTTGCCGCCGGCGTGGAGGACCGTGTGCACGACCTCGAGCGCGTCGCGCCCGGTCTGCGCGTGCTTGCCGACGGGGACGCCGCGGCCGTCGTCCACGTTGTGGATCGAGCCGTCCGGCCGGATCGTCAGGCGGATGCGCGTCGCATGGCCCGCCATCGCCTCGTCGATGCTGTTGTCCACGATCTCCCACACGAGGTGGTGGAGGCCGCGGTCGTCCGTCGAGCCGATGTACATGCCCGGCCGGCGCCGGACCGCCTCGAGTCCCTCGAGGACCTGGATGGAATCGGCGCCGTAGGCGGTGCCTGCCGCCTCCTTCTGCGCGCGCTTCCGGGTCCCCGTCGTGCCCTCCGGCGGCGTGCCGGCGTCCGTCATCGCGTTCCTCCCGTGAGCCGGTCCACGAGCCGGCCGAGCTCCTCGTCGCCATACCAGGCGATCGTGATGCGCCCGCCCTGCCGACCCGGCACGAGCGTCACGCGCGTCCCGAGCGCGTGCTGCAGCTCGTCCGCGAGGCGGGCGAGGTCCGGGTCGTCCGCAGCTGCGGCGCGGGCCGGGGCCGGGCGCTCCGCTGCGGGATCACGGACGAGCGATTCCGTCTGGCGCACCGTCGCGCCGCGTTCCGTGACCACGCCGAGCGCAGCCGTCTGCGCGGCGTGGTCCGGGAGGGCCGCGAGCGCTCGGGCGTGCCCCTCCGTGATGCGCCCAGCGGCGAGCGCGTCCTGCACGGCGGGCGCCACGGCGAGCAGTCGCAGCGTGTTCGCGACCGCGGGCCGCGAGCGGCCGACCCGGCGCGCGACCTCCTCCTGCGTCAGCCCGAACTCGTCGATGAGCCGGCGATAGGCGCGCGCCTCCTCCAGCGGCCCGAGGTCCGAGCGCTGCAGGTTCTCCACGAGGGCCAGCGAGAGCTGGGCGAGCTCGTCCGCGGTGCGGATCACCGCCGGGATCGAGCGCAGGCCGGCCTGTTCGGCGGCGCGTGTCCGCCGCTCGCCGGCGATGAGCTGGTAGCCGCCCTCGACCGGGACGACGACGACCGGCTGGAGGACGCCGTGCTCCGCCACGCTCGCGGTGAGGTCCTCGAGGGCGCCCTCCGCGAAGTGGGTGCGCGGCTGGTACGGGTTCCGACGGATCGCCGTGAGGGGGATCTCGCGCACGACGGGCCCGCCCACGGCCGCGACGCCGTCCGTAGGCGCGGCCCCGGCCGTGGGGATGAGCGAGGCGAGGCCGCGGCCGAGTGGACCGGCGGTGCGCCGGGTGGCGGTGCTCACCGGACCGCGACCGCGCTTCGAGCGCCGACGTCGTGGCCGAGCAGCTCCGCGGCGAGGGCCGCGTAGGCCTGGCCGCCGGGCGAGGCCGGGCGGTACGTCGCGATCGGCAGGCCGTGGCTGGGCGCCTCCGCGAGCCGGACGTTGCGCGGGATCACCGTCGTGAAGACCTGTGCACCGAGCTTCCCCCGGACCTCGTCCGCGACCGCGCCCGAGAGCGTGGTCCGGGCATCCGCCATCGTGAGGAGCACGCCCCGCAGATGCAGGTCCGGGTTGAGATGGCTGCGCACCAGGTCGATCGTCTCGAGGATCTGGGAGAGCCCCTCGAGCGCGAAGAACTCGCACTGGAGGGGGATGAGCACGGATCCGGCAGCCGTGAGCCCGTTCACCGTGAGCAGGCTCAGCGTGGGCGGGCAGTCCACGAGGAGGAAGTCGTAGTCGTGGGCGACCGGCCCGAGGACCGCGGCGAGACGGCGCTCCCGGCCGCGCTCGCGGACGAGCTCGATCTCCGCGCCCGCGAGGTCCGGGTGGGAGGGCAGGAGAGCGCAGCCGGGGACGGAGGTCGGGAGGATCAGCTCTGCCGCCGGACGCCCGTCCACGAGGCCGTGGTAGATGGAGGCGGGAAGGGCCTTCGGGTCGATGCCGAGGCCGCTCGTGGCGTTCGCCTGCGGGTCGAGGTCGACGATGAGGACCCGCTTGCCGCCGAGGGCGAGCCAGGTGCCGAGGCTGATGACCGTGGGGGTCTTGCCGACCCCGCCCTTCTGGTTGGCGATGGCGATCGTCTCGCCCACTCAGGAGGCCCGCAGATGCCGCTTCACAAGGGTGAAGTCTACCGCAGGCGGCTTGCCACCGCCTTCACAGGGTCGCGCGCCCGAGCGCGCGCGAGGGCCGGCAACGCTGCCGTGCGCGGCGGGGCGCGCGACCTTGGTGTTGCACGTGAAACATCCGCGACGGTGGGGCGGGGGCGGCCGCGGAGGGCGGACCCGGGCGGACCCGGACGTCCGGAGCGGGCGGCGGCCCTCTGCCGACCCCCGGGCTATACTCCCGCCCCGAGTCCGCCATCCGTCCCTGCGACGGGCGCGCGGACCCCCGCACCACGATCCAGGGAAGCGACGCCTCGCATGAGCCTCCTCATCGCAGCCGTCGGCGCGACCATCGCGGCGGTCCTCGAAACGAGCGTCCTGACGCAGCTCCTCGTCGCGGGCGTGAAGCCCGATCTTGTCCTCGCGACGACGATCGCGGTCGCGGTCGTGCG
>JBJTJV010000296.1:0-8127 GCA_046352645.1 Chloroflexota bacterium
ATGCGCGACGCCGCGCTCCCCGTGCTCCGGCGGATCGGCCTCGCCGCGGATCCCGACGCGCTCGTCGGCAGCCTCGACCTCGACGAGCGCCAGCTCGTGGAGATCTGCCGCGTGGTGCTCGAGCGGCCGCGCGTCCTAATCCTCGACGAGCCGAACTCCGCGCTGAACGAGCGCGAGACCGCGCGCCTCTTCGCCGTGCTCCGCGACCTGCGTGCCGAGGGCATGACGATGCTCTACGTATCGCACCGGCTCGAGGAGGTCTTCGACATCTCGGACCGCATCACCGTGATGCGCAACGGCCGCCTCGTCTGGACGCGCGACCGCGCCGAGCTGACGATCCCCGACGTGGTGGGGGCGATGGTCGGCGGGACCCAGGGCGACCTGTTCCCGCCCCGCAGGACCGCGGAGGAGCGCCTCGGCACGCCGGCCGCGGCGATCGGCGCGGGCGATGCGGGCAGCCTCGTGGTGCAGGACCTCACGGTCGGCGACGAGCTGCGCGGCGCGACCTTCACGGCCCGTCCCGGGGAGATCATCGGTCTCGCGGGCCTGGAGGGCTCGGGCGTCGCGACGCTGCTGGGTGTCCTCTTCGGGACGCGTCGGGCCACCGACGGGTCCGTCACCTACCCCGACGGCGCGGGTCTGCCCACGTCCCCGACCGCCGCCTCACGGCGCGGCGTCGCGCTCGTCCCCGCGGACCGGCGGCACCAGGGGCTGATGCTCGACCGGAGCATCGTGCGGAACACGAGCCTCGTGTCCGTCGGTGCGCTGCCCTCACGGACACCGTGGCTCCGGCCGGCGGAGATGCTCGACGCGGCCCGTCGGCAGATCGAGCGGCTGCGCATCAAGGTCGGGCACCCGGAGGACCCGGCGGGCAGCCTGTCCGGTGGCAACCAGCAGAAGGTCGTCATCGGCAAGTGGCTCGAGGTCGCGCCGCGGGTGATGCTCCTCGACGACCCGACCCGCGGCGTGGACGTCGGCGCCAAGCGGGAGATCTACCTGCTCGTGCGGGCGCTCGCGGACGAGGGACGGATCGTGCTCTTCCGCTCCACCGAGCTGCCCGAGCTCGTGGGCCTTGCCGACCGGATCCTCGTCTTCTACCGCGGCACGCTCGCCTTCGCGCTCGAGGGTGCCGCGACGAGCGACCACGAGGTCCTCCACGCGATCAACACCGGGCGGCCCATGGACGCCGCCGACGGCCCCGCCACGCATACCCCAGGGAAGGAGCAGGACGGATGATCCGACGCGCATTCACGATGCGGCTCAAGCCGGGCGGCCTCGCGGAGTACACGCGCTGGCACGACGAGATCTGGCCGGAGCTCGTCGCGGAGATCGAGAAGCAGGGGATCGGCCAGATCACGATCTTCGAGGCGGACCCGGTCCTCTTCCTCTACTCGGAGATCACGGATGAGGGTGCCTGGGACCGCCTGTGGCACACGCAGATCCATGACCGTTGGGGCGAGCTGATGGCGCCGCTCATGAACTACAACGCGGACGGGATCGTCGATTCGTCCACCGTCAACGAGGTCTTCCACCTCGAGACGCAGGCCGGGAAGGGCTGACCGATGGCGGACCAGGAGGGGCGGATCGCCGTCGTCACGGGCGGTGGCCGCGGGCTCGGTCGCGAGGCCGCGCTGGCGCTCGCGGCGCGGGGCGCCACGGTCATCGCGGTCGCCCGGAGCGCGGACCAGCTGCGGGCCACGGAGCAGGCCGCGGCCGGGGCGCGCGGTAGCGTCACCGGCATCGCCTGCGACGTGGGGGACGTGGCCGCGGTGATGGCGCTCGGCAACACCGTCCGGGCGCGCTTCGGCGATCCGACGATCCTGGTGAACGCGGCGGGCGTCTTCGGTCCGATCGCGCTCATCCGGGACGGCGACCCGACCGACTGGGTGCGCACGGTGATGATCGACGCGGTCGCGCCGTACCTCACGGTCCGGGCCTTCCTTGCAGGGATGCTCGCGGCCGGCTGGGGCCGGATCGTGAACGTCACCTCCGCCGCATCGCTCCATCCGCCCGGACCGCTGAACAGCGCGTACGGCACCGCGAAGGTGGCGCTCAACCAGCTCACCCGCCACCTCGCGGCGGAGATCGCAGGGAGCGGCGTCGTCGCGAACGTCATCCACCCGGGCGACGTGAAGACGGAGATGTGGGCGGACATCCGCGACAAGGCGAACGCGATGGGCCCGGAGGCAGAGGCGTACCGCGCCTGGGTCCGCTGGGTGGAGGAGACCGGGGGTGACCCGCCGCACAAGGCGGTCGACCTGATCCTCGCGCTCACCTCGGACGCCGGGGGCGCACGGAACGGCGAGTTCTGCTGGGTGCAGGACCCGCTCCAGGCGCCGATCCCGAGCTGGGACAAGCCGACGGATGCGCGCCCCTGGGTGACGGAGTGAGCGGCAGCCTGCCGCTCGCGGGCCAGGTCGCGCTCGTCACCGGCGCGAGCCGGGGCCTCGGCCGGGCGATCGCGCTCCGCCTCGCATCCGAGGGCGCCGCGGTGGCGGTCGTCGGGCGGGACGCGGCGCGGGCTGCCGCTGCCGCAGCCGCGGTGACGGACGCGGGCGGGCGGGCCGTGGCGATCGCGGCGGACGTCGCCGACTGGCCGGCGTCGGAACGCGCGGTCGCGGAGGCGGAGGCGGCCCTCGGTCCGCTGGACATCCTCGTCGCGAACGCGGGGATCGGGATCATCGGCGAAGTGGTGGACGCGGACCCCGACGCGTGGCGACGGATGATGGAGGTGAACTACCTCGGCACCGCGCACGTCGCGAAGGCGGTGCTGCCCGGGATGCTCGCGCGCGGCCGCGGCGACATCGTGGCGATCGCCTCCGCGGGCGGGACGAAGGGCTACCCCGCGTGGTCCGGCTACTGCGCCACGAAGTGGGCGGTGGTCGGCTTCATGGACTGCCTCGGGCAGGAGGTGCGCACGCGCGGGATCCGCGTCTGCACGCTCTGCCCCGGCGGCATCGACACGCCCTTCTGGGATGACCTGAACATGCCGGTGAACCAGGCCGGCACGGAGAGCCGGGCCGGCCTCATGGCGCCCGAGGACGTGGCGGAGGCGCTCATGCTCCAGCTGCGGCTGCCGCGCTCCGTGCTCCTCAAGCAGACCCTCTTCTTCCCCGCCAGCGAGTGGCACTGAGCACGGAGGCAGACCGACGGATGGACCCGAACGCGCAGCGCACCCTCGGCACGAGCGGCGTGCAGGTGACCCAGCTCGGCATGGGCGGCGCCTCGTACGGCTCGCTCTTCCACGACGTCCCGGAGACGGACGCGATCGGTGCGATCCACGCGGCGGGGGAGGAGGGGATCCGCTTCTTCGACACGGCGCCGTGGTACGGCCGCGGGCTCTCCGAGCTGCGCACCGGGGCGGGGCTCCGCCATTTCCCCCGCGATGCGTACGTCCTCTCGACGAAGATCGGGCGGGTCCTCAAGGAACAGATCCGCGGCTAGGGGACGGACCTCTCGCCTTGGACCGCGCCTACGAAGTTCGAAGTCGTCTTCGACTACACGTACGACGGGATCATGCGCGCGTACGAGCAGAGCCAGCTGCGGCTCGGGCTCGGCTGGTACGACGTCGCGGTGATCCACGACCTCGACGACATGTACCACAAGCCGGAGACGAAGCTCCAGGCGTACTTCGACCAGCTGAGCACGAGCGGCTGGCGGGCGATCGTCGAGCTCCGGGCCCACGGGCTGATCCGGGCGATCGGCGCGGGGATCAACGGCCCGGGGCTGATCCCGCGGTTCCTGGAGATCGTGGACCTCGACTTCTTCCTCATCGCCATGCCCTACACGCTGATGCAGCAGGACATCATCGCAACGGAGATGCCCGCCTGCGATGCGCGCGGCATCGGCTACGTCATCGGCGCGCCCTACCAGTCGGGGATCCTCGCGGCGGGGTCGAAGGCGGCGACGAACGCGAACTACGCCGCGCCGTCCGCGGCGCAGCTCGAGCACGTGCGGAAGCTCGAGGCGGTCTGCGATCGCCACGGTGTCCCGCTCGCGGCGGCCGCGATCCAGTTCACCCTCGGCCACCCGGGGGTCGCGTCCGTCATCCCGGGTGCCCGGAGCGCGGCCCAGGTCCGCCGGACGGCGGAGGCGTTCCGCCACCCGATCCCGGCCGCGCTGTGGCAGGAGATGCGCCACGAGGGCCTGCTCCACCCGGACGCCCCGGTCCCCGCGTGACGGTCCCGATGACCGGCCGCTCGGCCGGCGCGGATGACCCGCTCTTCCTCCGGCTCGTCGGCTGCTGGCGTCTCCGCGCCTGGGAATCGGTCGGCGCGGACGGCAGCGTCACCACGCCGATCGGTGCCGAGCCGGAGGGCCTGCTCGCGTACACCGCGGACGGGACGATGGTCACGAACATCGGCCGGGCGGACCGGCCGCCGATCTCGTCCGGCGACCTCTTCGCGGGGCCGGCGGACGAGCGGCTCGCCGCGTTCGGCTCGTACATCGCGTACGCGGCGCGGGTGGAGATGGACGGCGACACGGTGGTCCACCGGGTCGTGATGAGCCTCTTCCCGAACTGGGTCGGGACCGCGCAGCGCCGCCACGCACGGCTCTCCGCGGACGGCCGGACGCTCGTCCTCACCGCGGACCCGTTCGCGCTGAACGGACGCGTGAGCACGCAGCGGCTCACCTGGGAGCGGGTCGGGTGATGACCGGGGCCACGGCGGCTGCCCGGCTGGTGGCGACACTGGCGCTTGCAGCGGCCGTTGCTTCCTGCGCGAGACCGGCGGCGACGCCGACGGCCGCTCCCCCGACGGCCGGTCCGTCGCCGCGCGCCCCGCCCTCGACGACGCCGACGGCATCACCGGCGGCGTCCGTCCCGGGCAGCCCGGAGGGGGCCCGCGGCGCCCTCGGTCGCGGATCCCGGGTCTGCGTGGCGAACCGGACGAGCGGGAGCCTGTGGGTAGACAGGCTGAACAGCAACGGCCCGTACAACCTCGGCCTGATCGGACCGGGTCAGTCGGGCTGCCAGGCCGGGACCTACACCCGCGACCCGTTCCAGGTCATCGCGAGCGTCTTCGGCAGCCAGTACTACGAGGTCAACGGCTACGTCACGGCCGGCCGTGGTGGCCCCAAGCTCGCCGAGTTCTGGGCCTTCAACCCGTCGATCGGGTATCCGTGGCTGCGCGCAGATGACCGGGCCGGGACCTTCATCGACCGGAGATGGTCGGTCGGCGAGCGGGCTGCCTACACGTCGAACGGGTACACGGTCACCGTGGAGCGGATCGACGACAGCTCGGACTGGAAGGAATGGGTCGTCACGATCGCGCGTCCATAGTCCATGGCCGTCGCGGGGCGCGACGTCCCGGGGTGCCGCGCGGGGCTGCCGCCCCGGATCCCGCGCCGGTCCACCTCCGCGCCGGCGCCGACCGGCTCGCGTTCGATCGCGCGTCCGGCGCGCTCGTCTCCTGGGTGCGGGCGGGGACGCGGCGCGACCTGATCGCCGCGCGGGCCGGGGACGCGCTCGTCGAGCTCGGGTACGTCGATCCGGAGGGCGCCCTGCGGACGATCTCGGACGCCGGCGCGCCGCGGGAGGTCCGGGTCACCCGGGACGGCACGGCGTGGACGGTCGCGGTGGCGATCCCGGTCCTCGCGGGGCACGCGGTCGGGGTGACGCTCCGCGTGGCCGGATCGGCGAACGAGCCGGAGATCCGCTGGACCGTCACGTTCGCGAGCGACGCGGGCCTGCGCCTCACCGATATCCGCTTCCCCGTCCTGCGCCTGCCGCTCGGGCTGGGTGCACGCTCGGGGACGCGGCGGACGGACGGCATCCTCCGGGCGTTCGAGACCGGCGCGTTCATGGAGCGACCGCGCGCGACGGACCTGGAGCCCGATTCCCCGTTCGCGCTCCAGCTGCGGCCGGAGACGATCGACGCGTTCCACTACCCCGGGCTTACCTTCGCGCAGCTGCTCGCCTACCTGGACCGCGGGACCGGCCTCGTCGCGTGGGCCGCGGACGCGAGCGGCCGGCCCAAGGTGATCAAGCCACTCGCGACGGGCGGGGACCGGGTGCGGCTAGCGTTCGCCCACACGCTCGGTGGCGTGGCTCCCGGACCGGACGCCGTCCCGTACGACGTCCGTGCCCGGAGCGTCGCGGGCGGCTGGGAGGACGCCGCGGCGATCTACCGCGACTGGACGCTCGCGCAGCCATGGGCCGCGCGCCCGCTCCACGTCCGCGGCGTCCCGGACGCGATCGCCGCGTCACCCGCGCCGGTGATGATCCGCGTCCAGGGCGTCCACGACGAGGGACCCGCGGACCCCATCGATGCCTTCCTCCCCTACCCACGCCTCCTGCCGATCCTCGATGCGCTCGCTGCGCGGCTCGACGCCCCGCTCCTGCCGCTCCTCATGGCCTGGGAGCGCCACGGCCCGTGGGTCTACCCCGATGCGCTGCCGCCGGTCGGCGGATCGGACGCGATGGCGGCGTTCGCGGATGCGGCGACGGCGCGCGGCTGGGTCCCCGGCACCGTCGCGAACGGGACCCGCTGGGTCCCCGCGCACCGCTGGACCGGCTACGACGGGCGCGAGGCGTACCGCCGAGACGGCGGCCCGGGGAGCGTGTGCCGGACGCCGGACGGGGGCGAATGGCTCGAGCCGTGGGACGCGCCGTGGCGCGCGAGCCTCCCCGCCTGCGTGGCGGCACCCCGGACCCGCGCGCTCGCCCGGGACTTCGTCGGCGAGCTGGCGCGGACGGGCCTGCGGATGATCCAGCTCTTCGACCAGAACCTCGGCGTCGTCACCTTCCCCTGCTACGCGGACGACCACGGCCACCCGCCCGCGCCGGGGCCGGGGATGACCCGGTCGATGGCGTCCTTCCTGCCGGAGGTCCGGGCAGGGGCACGGGAAGGCGCGGGCGACGACGGGGTGCTCATCTCCGCGGAGGCGTGCGTCAGCGAGCCGTTCCTCGGGTCGATCGATCTCGTGGACGTGCGCTCGGTGCCGCCGGGGCACGTCGCGCCGCATCCGCTCTGGCGCGGCTCCGTGCCGCTCTACAGCTTCCTCTTCCACGACCAGGTGCCGATTCATGCGGGATTCGGCTTCGGCCCGGAGCCGTTCCACCTGCGCACCGCGACTGCGACGGCCTTCGTCGTCGGCGCGATCCCCGGTGGCGTCCTCCAGGACGACGGGCGGCTGATGTCCCGCGACTCGGTGAACTTCGGCGACTGGGACCCGTACGTGGAGGACTGGGAGGCGGCGGCGGATCTCCTCCGTGCCGCGCTCGCGCTCCGGCGGGGCACAGGGCGACCGTGGCTCCTCGAGGGCCGGATGGAGCGCTCGGCACGCCTGACCGGGATCCCGGTCCGGCGCTGGACGTTCGGCGACCGCGTCCACCGGCTGCCTGCCGTGCTCCATCACGCGTGGCGGGCACCGGACGGGACGCTCGCCCTCGTGCTCGCGAACTGGACGGACGCGCCGGTGACCGTGCGGACCCGCGATCCGCGCTTCCGTGACGCGACGGAGGCGGTCATCGCGATGGGCGCGGGCGTCCGGAGCGCGCACACGGAGCCGGGGACGCTCGCCCTCCCGCCACGGAGCGTTTCGCTCCTGTGCTGACGGCATCGCGCGCCGCCGCTAGCATCCGCCGGACCGGGGGATGCGGGTCCCCTCGATCGAGGAGCGACACCTGATGCTCAGCGTCATCCCTGCCCGGCGCGCGTGGCGGATCGGCCTTGCCCTCGCGGGCGCCCTCGCGTTCGCTGCGTGCGCCCCGGCCCCTGCGCCGACGCCCGCACCCACCGCGAGCCCGGCCCCGACCGCGACCCTGTCGCCCACAGCCGAGCCGACGGCCGCGCCGAGCCCCGTACCCACGGCGGGGGCGAGCACGGAGCCGTCGCCGGTGCCCGTCGCGTCGGGCGCGACCGCCGGCGCGCCGGACGCGACGCCGTCCGTCGACCGACAGGCATCGCTGTTCGACGTGCGCGGGTCGCGGGTCTGCATCGTCAACGAGACCGGGACGCCGATCGACGCCCTGTCCACGCGGAGCCTCAAGGAGCGCGTCGCCGAGACGGTCGATGGACGGGCGACGATCCAGCCGGGCGACCGGTGGTGCGTGCAGGGCTACAACGACTGCAGCACGTACTACACCTTCGAGCGGGCGTGGGAGAACCAGGACGTCTGCGGCAT
>JBJTJV010000297.1:0-2011 GCA_046352645.1 Chloroflexota bacterium
CCTCCGGCGTGATCTCCTCGGTGAAGTGGCAGGCCGTCTGCTGGCCGCCGCCGACGTCACGCAGCACCGGCTCCTCCGTGGCACAGCGCCCGTGGTGTCGGCGAGGACGGGGCGCTCGGTGGCGCAGATCGCGGGGGCACCGAGCTGCGCGCGCAGGGGGCAGCGGGGGTGGAACGTACAGCCGGACGGCGGTGCGACCGGGCTCGGCACGTCCCCGGCCAGGAGGATGCGCTGCGGCCGACGCTCCGGGTCGGGGACGGGGATCGCGGACATGAGCGCGCGCGTGTAGGGGTGGCGGGGGTCGCGGTAGATCGTGGCGCGGTCGGTGATCTCCGCGATCCGGCCGAGGTACATCACCGCGACGCGGTCGCTGATGTGCTCCACGACGCCCATGTTGTGGGCGATGAAGAGGAGCGTGAGCCCGAGCTCGCGCTGCAGCTCGCGGAGGAGGTTGAGGACCTGCGCCTGGATCGAGACGTCGAGGGCGGAGACCGGCTCGTCGCAGACCACGAGCTCCGGCGAGAGGACGAGGGCCCGGGCGATGCCGATGCGCTGCCGCTGGCCGCCGGAGAACTCGTGGGGGTAGCGGCGGGCCTGGTAGGGCTGGAGGCCCACCCGGTCCATCATCGCGAGGACCGTCCGCTCGCGCTCCGCCGCGGTGCCGAGGCCGTGGATGCGCAGGCCCTCGGCGATGCTCTCGCCGACGGGCGTGCGTGGGTCGAGCGACGCGAAGGGATCCTGGAAGATGATCTGCATCCGTCGTCGCCAGGGCCGCAGCGCGGGCCCCGGAATGCTGCCGATCTCCTCGCCGTCGAAGCGGATCGACCCCTCCGTCGGGTCGATGAGCCGGAGGATCAGCCGCCCGACGGTCGTCTTGCCGCAGCCGGATTCGCCGACGAGCCCGAGCGTCTCGCCGCGCCGGATCACGAGGTCCACGCCGTCGACGGCACGCACCTCGGCGACCGTCCGCCGGAGGATCCCGGCGCGGATCGGGAAGACCTTGCGCAGCCCCCGGATCTCGACGAGCGGGCGCTCGTCCGCCGGGCCCGCGGTCACGGCCGCGCCGCTGCCGGACGGGGCGGCGCTCATCGGGCGGCTCCCGGGGTGATCACGGGCGTGCCGGGCACGGCCGGCGCGCGCTCGTCGTCCGCCCAGGCGCCCGGGGTCGCGCGCGGGGTCCCGTCCGGGCGGTGGTGGAGGTGGCAGCGGACCGCATGGCCCGGCCCGACCGGATGGAGCCCCGGATGGAGCCCGGCGATCCCATCCGACTCGGCGTGGGCGGTGCGGGCGGCACAGCGGTCCGCGAAGCGGCAGCCGGCGGGGAGCTCGCGCAGGTCCGGCACGTTGCCCGGGATCGTGGCGAGCGTGTCTGCGATCGTGCCGGGTACGGGGACCGAGCCGATGAGGCCCGCGGTGTACGGATGACGCGGCGCCCGGAAGAGCGTGCGCACGTCCGCCTCCTCCACGATCTCGCCCGCGTACATCACCGCGACGCGATCGCACATCTCCGCCACCACGCCGAGGTCGTGGGTGATGAGGATGATCGCCGTGCCGGTCTGCTCCCGGAGGGTCCGCATCAGGTCGAGGATCTGTGCCTGGATCGTCACGTCGAGCGCCGTGGTGGGCTCGTCCGCGATGAGCAGCTCCGGCTCGCAGGCGAGCGCCATCGCGATCATCACGCGCTGGGCCATGCCGCCGGACATCTCGTGCGGGTAGGCCTTCAGCCGACGGTCGGGGTCCGGGATGCCGACGAGGCGCATGAGCTCGCGCGCCCGGTCGAGGGCCGCAGCCCGGCGCATCCCGCGGTGCACCTCGAGGACCTCGGCGAGCTGGCGGCCCGCGGTCATCACCGGGTTCAGCGACGACGTGGGCTGCTGGAAGATCATCGCGATCCGGTCCCCGCGGATCGCCCGGATCTCCGGCTCCGGCAGCGCGAGCAGGTCGCGCCCGTCGAAGACGATCTCGCCTGCCTCGATGCGCCCTGGCGGGGCGATCCTCGACGTCGCAGCCC
>JBJTJV010000298.1:0-7934 GCA_046352645.1 Chloroflexota bacterium
CGCCCGGGCGGGGCTCGCCGCGCCGCCGCGCCCCTTGCGGGCGGCGACGCCCGAGGGCTCCGCGCCGTTCGCCGTCCTGTGCGAGGCGATCGACGAGCCGGTCCGGCGCGCCTACACCGGCCGCACCGAGCGCCATCCGGAGGCGCAGCTGGATGACCGGCGCTTCGCGACGCTGATGGACAACCTCCATCGCGCCGGGGAGCTCGCCCGCGGCATGGGCTTCCGCGCCGTCATCCACCCGCACGCGGGCACCTACCTCGAGACCGACGCGGAGATCGAGCGGATGGCCGAGGGTCTGGATCCGTCGCTCGTGGGTCTCTGCCTGGATACCGGCCACTTCCGCTACGGCGGCGCGGACCCCGCGCAGCGCGTGCGCGACTACGCGCCGCTCATCGCGCACGTCCACATCAAGGACTGCGACCCGTCCGTCCTCGCCCGGGTCGTGGCCGAGGACGGCGACGTCGTCGCCGCGATCGGGGCGGGCGTCTTCTGCGGGCTCGGCGAGGGCGACGCGGGCATCGACCGCGTCATCCCCGCCCTGCGCGAGATCGGCTACGACGGCTGGCTCGTGGTGGAGCAGGACAAGGAGCTGCGCGCCACGGACACCCGAGCCGAGCTCGTGGCCTCGCAGCGCCGCAACCTGCAGTACCTCCAGACGCTCGGCGCCTGAGGCCGGGGCGCTCCGCCCGGGCCGTCCCGACGCACGCGCCGCCGGCCCGCGTCAGGACGGTCGGTCGCGCATCTCCACGCGCACGCGCCGGCCCTCGCGCACGCTCGCGATGGCCGCGTCCGCGACCGCGAGGGCCGCGTAGCCGTCCCACGCCGACGGCCCGACCGGCACGCCCGTGACCAGCGAGCGGACCCAGGCCGCGTCCTGGAGGAAGTACGCCTCCTCGAAGCGCTCCCGGAAGCCGGGCGGCACGGCACTCCCGAGCACCCCGTCCGCGGCGAGGATCGCGGGGGCCGGGTCGGCCGTCGTCGCGCTCGCGCGCGTCCCCACCACCTCGGCCCAGACCCGGTACCCGTAGCCCGATTCGCAGTTCACGTCGAGGAGCGCGAGCGATCCGTCGTCGAGCGTGCAGGAGATCGTGAGGAAGCGGCACGTCTCGGGCGCATCGGGCGCGTACGGAACGCTCCGCGCGTCCACCTCCACGATCTCCCGGCCGGAGAGGAACCGCGCGGAGTGGATGTCGTGGATGATCGAGTTCACGATCGTCTCGGCATACGTGGGCTGCCGCCCGCCGCGGTCGCGGTTCACGTGGACGCTCCGCACGAGGACGACGTCGCCGAGCCGGTCGGCGGCGACCGCCGCGCGCACGGCCGCATGCGGAGGGTCGAACTCGCGCATGAAGCCGAGCTGGATCAGCCGGCGGCCCGTGGCGCGCTCGGCAGTCACGACCTCCCACGCGGCCGCCACGGACGTCGCGAGCGGCTTCTCGCAGAGCACCGGCTTGCCGGCCGCGAGGCAGGCGCGGGTGAGGTCGGCGTGCGTCCCGTCCGGCGATGCGATGAGGACCGCCGCCACGTGCGGGTCGGCGATGAGCGCCGGCCCGTCCGCGTGGACCGTCGCGCCGCCGAGCGCCCCCGCGACTGCCGCGGCCCGGGCCGTGTCCGCGTCCGCGACCGCCACGAGCTCGGCCTCGCCGATCCGCTGCGCGACGAAGCGCGCGTGGAGCTCCCCGATCATCCCGACGCCGATGACGCCGATCCGGACCCGATCCGCCATGCCTGCCACTCCCCGGGGGGTGCGCTCCGGCCGCACCGGGATCCCGGCGCCCGCGCACATCCTCCTCATCATCGCGCGGCGGGCGGTACCGCGCAGCCGCGCCCGTCGGCGCGCCGCCCCCGTCCCTGACGCGCCCCCGCGCATCGCGTACGCTCCGGGCACGATGTCCGCCGACGCCCCGCTCCTCCATCGCCGCGCGCAGCCGCCCGACCCGCGGGACGGCGCGAGGCTGCGCATCGCAGCGCCGGACGGCGGCTTCCGCTGGGTCGGCTTCTCCGCGCCCGGGGCGAGGCGGTGCGCGGAGGTCGTGCGTGCCGGCGACGATCGCGAGGTCGCGGTCGTCATCGCCGAGGGCAGCGCGGACGTGCGCGCGGGCGCGGCCTCCTTCCCCGGCCTGGGCAGCCGCTCCGGGATCTTCGACGGCCCGCCGCCGCCGGTCGTGCTCGTGGCCCCCGGCGAGCCGGTCGCGGTCCGTGCCGCGTCCGCCGCGACGGTGCTCCTCGCCCACGCGCCCCTCGCGGGTGCGACCCCCGTCCCCACGCGGACCATCGACCCGGCAACGATGCGCGTGGAGGAGCGCGGGTCCGGCCGTACCGCGCGGCGCGTCCACCACCTCCTTCCCCCGGATGCGCCGGCCGCGAAGCTCATCCTCGTGGAGGTCTTCACGCCCGGCGGGAACTGGAGCAGCTATCCGCCGCACAAGCACGACACGGAGGACCCGCCGCGCGAGGCGCTCCTCGAGGAGCTCTACTGGTACCGATTCGCGCGGCCGCAGGGGTTCGCCTTCGCGCGGGTCTACACGGACGACCGGACGCTCGATGCCGCGCTCACCCCGATGGACGACGACGTCGTCTGCGTGCCGCGCGGCTACCACCCCGTGGGGATGCCCGCGGGCTACGACGGCTACTACCTGAACGTGATGGCCGGTCCGGGTCGCGCGTGGTGCTTCACGCTCGACCCCGACCATGCATGGCTGATGGACTGGAGCCCGACCGCTCCCCGCTGACGCCCAGGAGGATCCCGACGATGGCGATCGACCCGGCCGCGAGCCCGATGCTCCGGACCGTCACGGAGCACCCGACCGACTACTGGAACGATTCCTGTGCGGCCGCCGAGCTCGAGTGGGCGATCGCGCGCGGCGCGACCGGCGCCACGACGAACCCGACGATCGTCGGCGAGGTCGTGAAGAAGGAGTGGGCGACCTGGTCGAAGCGCATCGTGGACGTGCGCCGGGAGCGCCCCGCGGCCACGGACGAGGAGATCACCTGGCAGGTGATCGAGGAGATGGCCATCCGCGGCTGGAAGCTCCTCGACCCCGTGTTCGAGCAGACGTCCGGGCGCAAGGGCCGCCTCTCCATCCAGACGAACCCGACCTTCCACGTCTCCGCCGAGCGGATGGTCGCGCAGGCCCGCCACTTCCACACGCTCGCGCGGAACGTCCAGGTGAAGCTCCCCGCGACCGCGGCCGGCATCGCCGCGATCGAGGAGGTGACGTACGCGGGCGTGAGCATCAACGCGACGGTGAGCTTCACCGTCGCCCAGGCCATCGCGGTCGCGGAGGCGGTCGAGCGGGGGCTGCGTCGGCGGGAGGCCGAGGGGCGCGAGACCGCGTCCATGACGCCGGTCTGCACGCTCATGATCGGGCGCACGGACGACTGGGTGAAGGCCGCCTGCGGGCGCGACGACATCGTGGTGGATCCCGCGGCGATGGACTGGGCGGGCATCGCCGTCTTCAAGCACGCATGCGCGATCTACCGCGAGCGCGGCTACCGCACCCGGCCGCTCGCGGCGGCCTACCGCCACCATCTCCACTGGTCGGAGCTCATCGGCGGGGACGTGGTTCTCACGATCCCGTACGCCTGTGCGCGCCGCTTCGACGCGTCCGCCGTGGAGGTCCGGGCGCGCTTCCACGATCCGGTGCCCCAGCGGCACGTGGACGAGCTGCTCCGCCACGTCCCCGAGTTCGTGAAGGCGTATGCGCCCGACGGGCTCGCCGTCGCGGACTTCGACACGTACGGTGCGACCGTGCGCACGTTGCGCGCCTTCATCTCGAGCTACTGGGACCTCGTGCGCACGGTGGACGAGCTGCTCCTGCCGAACCCCGACGTGCAGGCGAAGGGGTGACGGCGATGGAGGCCACGCGTGCGGAGGCCGAGGAGGTCGCGCTCCTCGCAGCCCAGCTGGAGCGGATGCGCGGGATGCTCGGCGGGTACTCCGCGCAGTTCTTCGCGCACATGCGCGTCTGGTCGATCGTCACGATCGCCCTCCTCGTCGCGACGCGCTGGGACCCGATCGCGCCCGGCGTGGCGATCGTCCCGTTCCTCGTCCCGTTCGTCTTCCTCGAGGCGAGCTACCTCTTCTTCTACACCGTCTTCGCCCGCCGCCACGCCGCCGCCCTCGAGCGGACCCTCAACGACCGGCTCGGCCGGCCCGTCCTCCACGCGCACGCCATCGAGGCCGCCTACTTCTACGACCCGGCCGCGCCCAAGATCTCCGCGCTCTCCCTCGGCCGACCCCTGGGCCACATGAGCGCGATGACCGTGGGCTACTCGCTCGGCGCCGCGCTCCTCTGGCTCGCCGGCCTGCTCCTCACGCAGGGGTGGGTCGCGGCGCTCCCGGGCGATCCGGGGCTCGCGGGCCTGCTCGTTCCCGGTGCCGTGGCCTGGACGGGCGCGATCGTCCTCTACCTGCTCTGGACCTGGCTCCGTCGGGTGGACGAAGGCCGGCTCGAGGACGCCCTCCGCGCCGCCTACCCCGAGCGCTGACGCCGCGGGTCCTGCGGGGGCCATTGCGCCGGGGGAGTACCCTCCTCGGAACGATTGCCGGTCCTGCCTGCCACGGGGTCCCGTGGGGCACCGCGACGGCACGGGGAACCGAGGGTCGGACAGAGGATGGATCGCCGGAGGATCGCGCTCACGGCCGGGCTGGTCGTGGCGCTCATCGCTTCGCTCGCACCGGTGGGCACCAGCGCCCGCGGCGCGGAGGCCCGCTTCGACCGCCCGGACGGCAAGGTCCGCAAGGCGCGCATCGCGCAGCTGCCGTCACAGGTCGGGAAGAACCGGATGACGATGGTCTTCGTCGAGCTGAAGGGTCGCCCCGTCGCGGCCTACGTCGGCGCGGCGGAGGCGAGCGGCACCACCCTCAGCCGCGAGCGCAAGGTGGCGATCCGCCAGTCGCTCGGCCGGCAGCAGTCGGCGGTGCGTACCGCGATCGTGCGGGCCGGCGGCCGCATCCGCGCCGACTTCACGGACGTCCTCAACGGCTACCGCGTGGAGATCCGCGGGCGCTCCATCCCTGCGCTCGGGCGCATCCCGGGCGTCCAGGCGGTGCACCGCGTCCCGCGCCACGTGCCGGACAACACGAACGTGGTCCTCGAGACCGGCGCAGCCGCGACCTGGGCGCGGACCGGCTTCACCGGGGAGGGCGTCCGGATCGCGATCATCGATTCCGGCATCAACTTCTATCACAAGACCTTCGCCGGGGCGGGCCTCGCCCCCTGGGAGGCGGACGACGGGCTCACCCAGAACGAGTACTTCCCGAACGAGAAGGTGGTCGGCGGCTGGGACTTCGTGGGCGACGCCTACGATGCCGGCGACGAGACCCCCGTCATCGCGCCGGACCCCAACCCGCTCGACTGCAAGGACATCGATTCCGAGGTCGGCCAGCACGGCACGCACGTGGCGGGCACCGCCGCGGGCTTCGGCGTGACCGACGCCGGTGACGCGTACACGGGCCCGTACACCGCGAACGCCATCCGCGATGCGGACCTGCGCATCGGCCCCGGCACCGCGCCGAACGCGAGCATCCTCGCGTACCGGATCTTCGGCTGCAGCGGCTCCACGTTCTTCACCCTTGACGCCATCGAGCGGGCGGTGCGCGACGGGGCGGACGTGATCAACATGTCGCTCGGCTCGAACTTCGGCAGCCCGGGCACCGTCGATGCGCTCGCCTCCGACAACGCCGTCCTCGCGGGCGTCGTCGTCGTCGCGAGCGCGGGCAACAGCGCCGCGTCGGCCTACATCACCGGCTCGCCCGGCAGCTCCACGCGGACGCTCACCGTCGCCGCGAGCGACGGGAACCCGTCCTTCCCGGGCGCGCGGATCCTCCTCGACAGCGGCGGCCCGGTGCGCGCCATCAACGCGAACGACGCCGACCTCCCCGTCACCGGCGAGCTCAACGTCTTTGAGGATGACCCGACGACCACCGGCGACGAGGAGACCGGCGCCGGCTTCGAGAACCTCGGCTGTGACGCCGACGCGTACACCTACAACGGCTTCAGCGCCGGGCAGATCGCGGTCGTCGAGCGGGGCAGCTGCGCCCGCACGGACAAGGCGGCCGTCGGTGACGACGAAGGTGCCGCCGCCGTGATCATGGTGAACACCGGGACCACGTTCCCGCCGTTCGAGGGACCGATCTATTCGGTCGGCATCCCGTTCATCGGCGTGCCGTCGTCCGCGGGCACGGACCTCGCCGCCAACGACGGCACGGACGCGACGATCGAGGGCGCCGGGGGCGTGTCCAACCCGACGTATCGCGAGATCGCGTCGTTCAGCTCCCGCGGCCCCGGCCGCGTCACCCAGCTCGTGAAGCCGGACGTGGCCGCGCCCGGGGTGACCGTCGTCTCCGCCTTCGGTGCGACGGTCGGCCAGGGGGTCGGCTACAGCGGCACGTCCATGGCCGCCCCCGCCGCCGCGGGCATCGTCGCGCTCGTGCGCGAGGCACGGCCGGAGTGGGGGCCGCGCGCGGTGAAGGCCGCGATCGTGGGCACCGCGGCCGCCGGCAGGATCGAGGGCTACACGATCCGCTCGGCCGGCGCCGGCCTCGTGCAGCCGCTCCGCGCGGTCGCGACGGACGTCTACGCGGTCACCGCCGCGGGGACCGCGTCGCTCACCTTCGGCGCGGTGGACGGCAAGCGTGACCCGAGCGGGACGACCGCGTTCCGCCGCTCCGCGCGGTTCCGCCTGGTGAACACCTCCGATCGCCCGCTGACGTACACGCTCACGAACGACTTCCGTACCGCGACGTACGGCGTCAGCGCGAGCATCAGCCCGTCCGTCGTCACCCTCCCGGCGCGGAGCGGGCGCGACATCCGCGTCTCGATCCGGATGAGCGAGACCGGCGCCCGCGACCTGCCGAACGCGTCCGGCCAGCACGGCCCGAACGTCGACGTGGACGCGTCCGGCCTCTACTTCATGCCGATCGCCACCGTCGCCGGCACGATCGTGGCGCGTCCCACGGTGGACCGCCCCGGGGCCGAGACGATCGGCATCCCCTGGCATGTCGTGCCGCGCGGCACCTCGGACATCGCGCCGGTCCCGTCGAGCCGGAGCGGGTGGTCGATCCCCGATCCGCTCTACGCGAGCACCATCCGCGTCACGAACCGCGGCGTCCACAAGGGCTTCGTGGATACGTACGCGCTCGGGCTCGAGGACGGCCGCGATGACTTCGGCGCGGTCGACCTGCGGGCGGGCGGCGTCCAGTCCATCCCCGCCGGCGTCTGCACCGGCGAGGACGATCCGGACGACCGGTGCATCGTCTTCGCGCTGAACGTCTGGGAGCGCTGGGACACCCCCGCGGCCTTCGAGCTGGACGTCCTCGTCGACCTGGACGCGGACGGCACCGAGGACGTGATCATCGCGGCGCTCGACCTCGGCCTCCTCGGCCTCGACGAGGGCGTGCTCGGCGCCGTCGCGTTCGACGCCGTGACTCTCGACGTCTACGCGGTATGGTTCGCCGCGGGCGGCACGAACGGCTCCACCGTCCTCCTGCCGATCCTCGCAAGCGAGCTCGGCCTGAGCAGCGGCGGCGACGAGGCCTTCCGCTACTGGGCGAACGCCTGGACGATCTACGACGACGACGGGACCGGTCTCTTCGTCGACGTGATGGACACCGGGCAGCGCGAGCAGACGGAAGCCTACGGCGCGCACGTGAACGTCTTCGACCCCGTGCTCAGCCAGGGTGACTTCCGGCCGCTCAAGCCCGGTGCGTCCACCACGATCGAGCTGACCCTCGACCCGACCCGCTACGACCCGATCGAGCGGGCGCACAAGGGCTGGCTCGTCGTCTCGCTCGATGACGCGTACGGCGCGGACCAGGCGGACATCATCCCGGTCGGGGAGCTCACGCCGTTCAACTCGCGTCTGGGCGCCCCCGGATCCCCGCGCGACCCCGGCCCCGGCCGGGGTCGCGGCATGTCCGGGGCATGGCC
>JBJTJV010000299.1:0-15701 GCA_046352645.1 Chloroflexota bacterium
GCGATGAGCCGACCCACCTGCTGCACGCGGGCAGGGCCCGCATCCGCACGGATGACCGACCGGGCGAGCACCACGGCGGCGAGGAGGCCGATGACCGCCGCGGCGGCGGAGAGAAGGAAGGGATCGGTACCTGTCATCGAACTGGGCTCCTGTCAGGGGGCGGGTGATCCGACGGGGCTCGCGGCGGGGGTGCCCGCGTCCCTGCGGAAGAAGACCTGCATCTCCATCGTCACGGTGTCCGCGAGCGAGAGGACGATCATCGAGCGGGGCTTCTCCATGGAGAAGTCCTCCCACGTGAAGTCCACCGCGCCGGCCGCGCCGATGACGTCGCCCTGGCGGATGACGCCGAGCGGGATCGTGACGCTCTTCGTGACCCCGTGGAGGGTCAGGTCACCGACGGCCTCCACGGTACGTGCCTCGCCTTCGGCGGGGAGCGTGCCGAGCTCCACGGGCGCGGTGAGGACGAAGGTGGCCGTCGGGTACATGTCGTACTCGATGCCCTGGCGGGCGAGCTGCCCGTCGCGCCGGCCGTCGTCGCTCTGGAGCGTGGTGAGGTCCACCACGAGCTCGGCGGCGGCGAGCGTGGTCCCCGCGAGCGTGATCGAGCCGGTGATGGCGGGCGTCCGCCCGACGGCGGTGATGCCGCCCATGCCGACGAGCTCCTCCTGGACGCGGTAGCCCGCCCAGCTGCCGGAGAAGTCGCCGGCGGCGTAGTCGAACGAGCCGAGCGTCGGGTCGACGGTCCAGGTGCCATCGAGCGTGGCGGCGACGACGGGCGCGGCGGAGGCTGCGGGCGGGGGCGACTGCGCCGGCGCCGCCGCGGGGACGGCGAGGGCGACGAGCGCCGCGAGGGCGAGTGCCGCGGACGTGCGGCGGCGGACGGTCACGGGCGGCTCCTTGTGCTGCGGCTCAGGGGGCGGCGGTGGCGGCTGCGGGGATCGCCGGCGCTCCGGGAGCGAGCGGCGGGGGGCCGGACGGGCGGAGCAGGTAGACCGCTCCGCCCACGGCGATCGCGCTCGCAAGGAGGACGACCGCCACGGCGACGAGGCGCCGGCGGCGGGACCGGCCCGCACCGGAGGTGCGACCGGGCATATGCGTATTGTCGGGCATGGCGACATTTCGCGCGACCCGGATCCGCGGACGGGGTGTGCGCGCGGCAGACGGTCGAGCGGATCGCCGGTGGTAGCATCCGGCCCATGCCGCATGCCCCCCGCGTGCGACGCTCGACCGGCGTCGCCGCCCTTGTGCTCAGCCTGATGGCAGCCACCGGGTCTGCCGTGGCGGCGGATCCGGACGATGCAGCGCCGGCCGGGCTGTACGAGACCGCCTACGCGTGGTCCGTCCTGCGCGACCCGACGCCGATCGCGGGGCTCGCCATCCCGGCGATCGACCGGATGAACGGTGGTCGGCAGGTCACCGTGACCCGGCAGGGCGTGGGCGCATACCGGATCACGTACGTGGGGCTCGGGTCGCTGGTCTTCTCGTTCGATCCGCCCAACCTCGGGATCGTCATGGTGACGCCGATCGGGAAGCAGACGCGCCTCTGCGAGGCGTCGAACCCGGGCTACGGTCCCGCGGGGATCGACCTCTACTACGACGTCGCCTGCCACGACCGGTCGGGGGCGCCTGCCGACACCGCGTTCGTGAGCGGCTGGACGTACATGAACAGCGTGGCGCCGGACGGCGTGGTCGCGGCCTACGCGCAGAACGAGGTCGTCAACGGGACCGGGACCCCGGAGGTCGACGAGCAGTACAGCTCCGGCACCGGCGTGCTCGGGAGCGAGCGCGTGGGCGAGGGGATCTACCGCGTCACGGCACCCGGGGTGGACACCTACGACGGGGTCATGCTCGTGGGTCCGCAGCCGACGGCGCAGACCGCGCGCTGCGCCGCCGATGGCTGGTCCGCGGACGGATCCGGCCTGACCATGGACACGTGGTGCCGCGGTGCGGGGGGTGTGCTCACGAACGCCGCGTACCGATTCATCTACCTCCGCGGGACGGGCATGAACGGCTTCGCGGCGCGGCCGGCGGCACACCTGCGGACCTACGATGCGTCCGCGAGCGGCTACCGCGCGCCCGCGTTCCACCGCTGGTCGTCGAGCGGGAAGGCGCCCTGGATCGTCCGGACGGCACGCGGTCGGTACACCGTCACGCTGCGCGGCCTGCCGAAGGGCGGCGCCGCCTGGGTGGGGGCGCGCGGCACGGGCACGGTCCTCTGCCAGCTCGCCGGCCTGCGGAACGGGAGCGCGCCGCCCCGGGCAGACGTGATCTGCCGGGACACCACCGGCGCGACGGCCGACGCGACGTTCTCGCTCGTCTGGACGAAATAGCCCGGCCCGTCGGTCCGCGGGCACGCCCGCCGCCGTCCCGCGCTACCCTCGCGGCTCCATCCCCGCCGCCCGCCCTCGGAGAGCCCGTATCGTGACGCCCGACCATCACCTCCTCGCGCCCTGGACCGGCCCGTACGGCGGTGTGCCCCCGTTCGACCGGGTGCGCGTCGGGGAGATCGAGCCCGCGCTCGTGGCCGCGATGGCCCTGCACCGGGCGGAGGTCGCGGCGATCGCGGCGGACCCCGCGGCCCCCACCTTCGCGAACACGATCGCCGCGCACGAGCGGGCGGGTGCCGCGCTCAGCCGCGTGATCGCGGTCTACGGCGTCTGGTCGTCCACGCTCAACGACGCGGCGATGCAGGCGGTGGAGACGCGCGTCGAGCCGCTCCTCGCAGCGCACGGCGACGCCATCGTGCAGGACGCCGCCCTCTTCGCCCGGATCGACGCGGTCCACGCGGCGCGCGAGACGGCCGGGCTCACCGCCGAGGAGCGCCGGCTCGTCGAAGTGATCCACACGCGCTTCGTGCGGGATGGGGCGCGCGCGGACGCGGCGGGCAAGAAGCGCCTTGCGCAGATCAACGAGCGGCTCGCGTCGCTCTACACGGACTTCAGCCAGCGCGTCCTCGCGGACGAGGAGCAGGGCGAGATCGCGATCGCGGACCCGGCGCGCCTCGCGGGCCTGCCGGACGCGGTGCGCACCGGCGCGGCGGAGCTCGCCGCGGAGCGCGGCCATGCGGGGTCCTGGCTCATCGCGAACACCCGCTCGAGCGTGGGGCCGGTCCTCTCCTTCGCGGACGACCGCGGGCTCCGCGAGGCGGCCTGGCGGATGTTCGTGCAGCGCGGAGACGCGGGCGCCACGGACACGAAGCCGCTCATCACGGAGATCCTCGCCCTGCGCGCGGAGCGCGCCGGGATCCTGGGCTACGCCACGCATGCGCACTGGCAGCTCGGCGAGTCGATGGCGCAGACGCCGGACCGGGCGGTCGCGCTGATGGAGGCGGTCTGGCCGCCCGCGCTCGCGCGGGTCCGCGAGGAGGTCGCGGACATGCAGGCGATCGCGGACCGCGAGGGGGCGGGGATCGGCATCGCGCCGTGGGACTACCGCTACTACGCGGAGAAGGTGCGCAAGGAGCGCTACGACCTCGACGAGGGCGAGATCACCCCGGTCCTCCAGCTCGACCGGATGCGCGACGGGATGTTCCACATGGCCCGCGAGCTCTTCGGCTTCACCTTCACGCCCGCCGACCCCGCGCAGGTCCCCGTCTGCCATCCGGACGTGACGGCCTGGGTCGTCACCGGCCGCGACGGCGCGCTCGTGGGGCTCTGGTACTTCGACCCGTTCGCCCGCAAGGGGAAGCGCTCGGGCGCCTGGATGAACGAGTACCGCGAGCAGTCGCGGCTCGACGGCGTCGTCGTGCCGATCGTCTCCAACAACGCGAACTTCGTGCGCGGCGAGGCCGGCGCGCCCGTGCTCATCGGCTGGGACGACGCCCGGACGCTCTTCCACGAGTTCGGCCACGCGCTCCACGGCCTCGCGTCCGACGTCACGTACCCCACGCTCTCCGGCACGAACGTGGCGCGCGACTACGTGGAGTTCCCCTCGCAGCTCCTGGAGCACTGGCTCACGACGCCGGAGATCCTCGACCGGTACGCGCTCCACCACCGGACCGGCGCGCCGATGCCGCGTGCGCTCGTGGAGCGCATCCTCCGCGCGGAGACCTTCAACCAGGGCTTCCTCACCACGGAGTTCCTTGCGAGCGCGCTCATCGACATGCGCCTCCACCTCGCGGGCGCGACCCCCGTGGACCCGGCGGCCTTCGAGCGCGACACGCTTGCCGCGCTCGGCATGCCCGCGGAGATCGTCATGCGCCACCGGACGCCGCACTTCCTCCACGTCTTCTCCGGCGACGGCTACTCCGCCGCCTACTACAGCTACCTCTGGTCGGACACGATCACCGCGGACGCCTGGGAGGCGTTCACGGAGGCCGGCGGCGCCTGGGACCGCGACGTCGCGGCGCGGCTGATCCGCCACGTCTTCGCGGCCGGCAACACGGTGGACCCGGCGGACGGCTACCGTGCCTTCCGCGGCCGCGATGCCGGCATCGGCGCGCTCATGCGCAAGCGCGGATTCCCGGAGCCCGCGCCGGGCTGACGCCCGCCCCGCAGCCGACCCGCCCAGGGCACCCGGCACCCGGATGCGCCGCCCGCGCCTCGCCGGCCTGCTCGTCGACGCCACCCCGCTCCGTCGCGACCCCGCCTTCCGGCGCCTCTGGACGAGCCAGTCCGCGAGCGCTCTCGGCCGGGAGGCGGTGAAGCTCGCCCTGCCGCTCCAGGTCTTCCTGCTCACGGGGTCGGCCGCGGCGGCGGGCGTCCTCTCGCTCGTCCAGCTCGTCCCCGGGCTCATCGCGCCGCTCTGGGGTGGCGCGCTCGCGGACGCGCACGACCGGCGGCGCCTCCTCGCGCTCTCGCAGGCGGGGCTCGGCGGCACGATCGCCGCCCTCGCGCTCCTGTCGCTCCTACCCCAGCCGCCGGTCCTCGTCATCTTCGCGTGCGGCGGCCTGATGTCCATCCTCTTCGGCGTCGAGCACCCCGCGCGCATCGCATCGGTCCCGCGGGTGGTCGCGCCCGAGCGGCTGCGGGCCGCGCTCGCGCTCTCCGCGCTCGCCTTCCAGGTGACGGCGATCGTGGGCCCTGCGATCGCCGGCCTGCTCATCGGCATCGCCGACGCGACCGCGGTCTACGTCTTCGCCACGGCGGTCTACGCGTTCGCCGCGGTGGCCTCGTTCCGGCTGCCGGAGCTCCACCCCGGCGGTGCGGGCCGGCGCTCCACCACGACGATGATCCGCGAGGGGATCGCGTGGGTCCGCTCGCGGCCCACGATCCTCGGCGCGTTCGCGATCGACATCGACGCCGTCGTCTTCGGCCTGCCGGTCGCAGTCTTCCCGGTGCTCGCGATCGGCGCGTTCGGCATCGGCCCGGCGGAGGTCGGGCTGCTCGTCGCGGCGCGCGGCGTGGGTGCGCTCGGCGCGGCCCTCTTCTCCGGCTGGGTCGGGAGCGTGGTGCGGGTGGGTCGGGCGGTCCTCGTCGCGGTCGCGGCGTACGCGCTCGCGACGTGCGTGATCGGTCTCGCGACGGGGCTGCTCTGGCTCGCGGTCATCGCGATCGTGGTCGCGGGCGCGGTGGACGTGCTCTCCGCGGTGCTCCGTGCCGCGATCGTCCAGCACGTGACGCCGGACGCCCTCCGCGGCCGGGTCACCGCGATCCATGTGCTCCTCGTGACGAGCGCGCCGCGGATCGGGGACGTGCGGGCAACGTTCATGGCCGAGCTCTTCGGGTCGCAGGTCGCGCTCGTCGCGGGCGGGCTGCTCGCGCTCGGCGGCGTCGCGGTCGTGGCGCGGGCGTTCCCGACCTTCGCGCGCTACCGCGAGGGCGACGCGGCAGCCGAGGCGAGCTGAGCAGTGGCGGGCCGCGCAGGCGCCCCCGCCGTGCCCGGCCGGATCACGACACGGGCGCGTCCGGGTCGAACGGCGTGATGAACGACTGGCTGCCGCAGAGGCCCCACATCCACGAGTAGCCGCTGCCCTTGCGCCGCGGGCTCACGCGCACGCTGTGCGTGTCGCGGACGGGAGTGCAGGGGAAGACCCGCCGCCAGGCACGCTCGGCGCTGCCGCGCATCCAGCCGCAGAAGGCGATCGGCGGATCGACGGGCGCCGCGAGCTCCAGGATGAACCGGCCGTCCGCGTAGCGCGCGGAGACATCCGCGTAGGCGACCTGCGTCGTGCCCTCGGGGAGGCCGAGCGCGTCACGGACCTCGGCCGCCGGCGTCCCGCCCGGCCAGCCCGCGGGTGCGAAGGCGATCGGCCCGTCCACGCGCACGGTGGCGATGCCCGTGACGGCCGGGACGAGTCGGAAGCGCGCCGCGTCGGGCACCGTCCCGTTGAGAAGGAGCAGGCCGTTCGATACGCCCGGGCCCACGTCCGTCCGGGGCGGGACGAGGTGGCCGCTCGCCCCGTACGGCTCGGTCCAGCCGCGGCCCTCGGGCACGACACGCCCATCCGCGCGCTGGACGCCGAACGTCAGGCGGACGATGACGGGGTGCGGCAGGCGGTTCACGAGGACGTACCGCAGGACCGGCGCCCTGGGGCTGGCGGGCTGGAGGGTGTCCGCCGCGGGGCCCGGTCCGGCCGGCCCGATCGACAGGACCGCGATCGGCGGGCGCTCGCCGGGGAGCGCATCCGGAAGGAGGGCGATCTCCGGGGTCCCGGCCGTCCCGTCGCGCACGACGAGCATCGTCCGCGACCCCACGTCGAAGCCCGATGGCGGCAGCGCCGCCACGTTCGCCGATGCCCCCGGTACGCGCAGCGAGAGCACGGCCACGCCGGGGGTCAGGGCGACGGGCCGCGCCTCCCCGCCGGGCACGAGCCCGTCCACCAGGACGCCGTCCCCCGCCCGTCCGCCGCGCAGGTCCAGCGCTGCGGCTCCGGGACCGCGCGCGTCGATCACGGACAGCGCGGCCTGCGTCGAATCCTCCGGGTGCTCGTTCGCGGCCTCCGCGGATGTGCGGGACGGGAGGAGCAGCAGGCCCGCCGTCCCCGGCGCCGCGACGAGGGTCAGGCGGTCGCCGGCGGCGAGGAGCGTCGGCAGCGGGACCGGCCCGCCGTCCACCGAGAGCACGTGCGGCGCCGGCGCGACCGCGACCCACGGCAGGACATCGCCCGCCGGGACGGGCCCGCCGACGGGATCACCGTCCACCCGCAGCTGGGCGGGATCGGCGGTCCCCGCGTGGACGAGGCGGATCCAGGCGACGGGCGCCGCGAGGGGATCCGCGTCCTCCGGGGGCGACTGCGCCGCTCCGGGCGCCGCGGCCGCGAGCAGGAGGACAAGGACGCTGCCGATGACGGGGCCACGGAGGCGCTGGGGACGCACGGCGGACGCTCCTTTCCCCGGACGCGCAAGGGGGGACGCGGCATCCGGTCGGCATGATCGTGGCGCCGGGGCGGGTGCGGCGGCGAGGGCCGGATGGTCCGCGGCGCCGTGCGGGTCGGCCCGGCCGGTCAGTCGTCCCCGGGGCGCGGCGAGGCGGACGGCCCGGACGTGGGCGCGGGCGACGGGGGTGGCCACGGCACGACCGGGAGCGGGTCGTGGAAGGTCGCCCAGGCCGCCGCGAGCTCCGTGCGCAGGTCGGCGAGGGCGGGGTCCGCGGCGCGGTCGGTCAGCCCCCAGGGGTCCGCCGCGAGGTCCGTGAGCGTCACCGACCCGTCCGCGTAGCGCACGTACGCCCAGCGCCCGGCGGGATGCGCCTCGGTCGTGACGATCCCCTGCCACGCGGGCATCGGGGCCTCGCCGGGGCCGGGGACGAGCTGCTCCGTCGGCAGGGCCGTGCGCGCCAGGCCGCCGGCGGTCCCCGCGAGCAGCGGCAGGAGCGAGACGCCCGCGACCTCCGCCCCGGACGGGACCGGCCCGACGACGCAGCCCGCAAGCGCGCAGAGCGTGGGCGCGATGTCCGTCGCGCTCGTGGTCACCGCGACCGACCGCGGCACCGCGCTGCTCCCCGCGGGCCAGCGCACGAGCATCGGCAGGGGCACCGCCCAGGGCACGAGCTTGCGCTCCCAGCCGAAGCGGCCCCAGCTCATCCCGTTGTCCGCGGTGAGGATCCACGCGACGTCCGTGCGGCCGGCCGCGAGGAAGGCGGCCTCGACCGCCGCGACCATGTCGTCCACCGCGAGGAGCGCCTCGCAGACCGCGGTGAGCGGCCGTCCCTCCGCCCGTCGCGCCGGGTCCACGCCCGCGAGCCAGGCGGGCGCCGGGTCCGGCAGGACACCGTGCGCGGGCGTGCGCCACGGCGCGATCCCCGCGCAGCGCGCGTCGCCCCGGTGGCGCGGTGCGACGACCGGCTCGTCGCCGGAGAGCCGCCCGCGCTCGTCGCGGCCGGGATGCACGGTGTACGGCGAGAGGTAGAGGAAGGCGGGCGTAGCAGGCCCGCGCCGCGCGATCCAGCGCGTCGCCCGGCGCGCGATGAGGTCCACGCTGTAGTCGCGCGGACGGCGGCCGAGCGGGTACGGGCGGCCGTCGTCCCACCACGTGTCGCCGTAGTAGTCGAGCCCGGTGAGGACGCGGTCCCAGCCGGGCGGCGTCACGTCGAGCGGCGGCTTCACCCGGTTGAGGTACTTGCCCAGGATCGCCGTCCGGTAGCCGGCGCCGGAGAGCTCCGTCGCGATCGTCACCGACGGGTCGAAGGTGCGGCCGTCGTTGTCGATGACGCCGTGGTCGCGGCTGCGCAGGCCGGTGAAAAGGGTCGCCCGGCCGGGACAGCAGAGCGGGTCGTTCCCCATGTGCCGGGTGAAGCGCACGCCGCCATCGAGGAAGAGCCGGGAGATCGTGGGCAGGCGGCGGAGGACGCGCAGGTCCATCTCGGGCAGGTCGTCGAGCACGAGCAGGACGATGTCCGGCCGCGGCGCGCCGGCGACCTCCGGCGTCGGGGCCGCGCGCGGTGGCACCGCGCGGCGCGGGCCGTCCCCGTCCGCGCGTCGTGCGAGGGCCGACCCGCCGCCCACGGCAAGGCCCGCGACGGCGGCGGCCAGGAGCAGGGGCGCGTACCGTCGCGCGCGGCGGGGAGCGGACACGGGACCGGGACGGTAGCAGAGGCGCGCGGGGCGGCAGGCGCCCTACGGCCCCGGCGCCTCCGCCGCACCCGCCCGGATGCGCGCCACGAGCGCGCGCCCCGCGCCCGCGAGCAGGCCCACGTCCGCCGCCGCGAGCACGAGCCGCACGCCGGCCGCGAGCATCGCGTGCGCGTCGCCCTCGTGGAGCGCGAAGTCCCCGTACCAGCGCCCCGCCCGATCGGTCGCATCGCGGACCTGGGCCTCGGCGCGGCGCGCCGCCTCCGATCCCGGCGTGACGCCGAGCGACGCGGCGAGGTCCGCGGGGCCGTGGACGACGAGGTCCACCCCCGGCGTGCGCACGATCCGCTCCCGCGCACGGAGCCCGTCCGCCGTCTCGATCTGGACGCCGACGACGACACGGCCGTTCGCCCGCCGGAGGTGCTCGGCCATCGGGACGCGGCCGTAGTCGTTCGCGGCGGTGACCGGGTGGAGCCCGCGCGTCCCGCCCGGGGCGTACCGGCACCACGACGCGATCGCGGCGGCCTGGTCGGCGCTCTCCACGGACGGCGCGAGGATGCCGTCCGCGCCCGCCTCGAGCGCGTCCTGCACGGCGGAGCGGAGCGATTCGGGGATGCGCACGATCGCGGGGATGCCCGCGGCGTGGGCGGCGAGGACGAGCTCCTGGGCCTCGCGCGCGCTCATCACGCCGTGCTCGCGGTCGACGAGGATCACGCCGAAGCCCGCCGTCGCGAGGATCCCCGCGACACCCGGGTCGCGCAGCCCCGCGAACGCGCCGATGAGCGGTCCCGCGGCGAGGAGCGCGCGCAGGTCCGGCCGCACCCCGGCGCCGGAGGGCCCGCCGACGGTCGCGGTCGGTGACGCGCCGGTCGGCGCGGGGAGCGCCACGGGGCCCACCGGGGCACCCGCGCCCGCATCCGGCGGCGTGGGCGCACCGGGGCGGCCGGCGAGGCGGCGGGCGGCGTCGGAGAGCGCGGATGGATCGAGCCGGGGCATGGCACGGAACGATGCCGTCCCCAGCGCGGGCCGTCAACCGGCCTGCTGGTGCCGACCGGCACCGGGGCCGGGGCGCCGGTGGGCTACCATCCGGCGGGGCGCGGGATCCACCCGTCCCCGGAGAAAGGACCACAGCCCTGGGTCTCCGCTTCCTCCACGCCGCCGATCTCCATCTGGACTCCCCGTTCCGCGGGCTCACCGCCGTGGCGCCCGCGCCGATCGCCGCGCAGCTCGCGGAGGCGACCGTGGGCGCATGGGGGCGGATCGTCGCGCTCGCGATCGCGGAGCGGGTGGACTGCGTGGTCGTGGCGGGCGACGTCTTCGAGTCGGAGAGTCGGACGATCCGGGCCCAGCTCGCCTTCGCGGACGGGCTCTGGGAGCTGGACCGGGCAGGGATCGCGTCCTTCGTGGTGACCGGGAACCACGACCCGCTCTCCGGCTGGGAGGCATCCGTCGCGCTCCCCCCGAGCTGCCGGCGCTTCGGCGCGGATGCGGTGGAGGTGCACCCGCTCGTGCGCGACGGGGTGGAGATCGCGCACATCCACGGGATCTCCTACCCGCGCCGGGACGTGCGCGAGAACCTCGCGGCGCGGTTCCGCGCGCTGCCGGGCGGCCCGTTCTCCATCGGCCTCCTCCATGCGAACGTCGGCGGGCGGCCGGAGCACGAGGACTACGCGCCGTGCTCGGTGGCGGACCTCGTCGCGTCGGGCATCGACTACTGGGCGCTCGGGCACATCCACCGGCCGGCGCTCGTCCGTGCGGACGCGCCCACGGTCGTCTACCCGGGGAACCCGCAGGGACGCGACTTCGGCGAGACGGAGCCGCGCGGCGTCGTCCTCGCGACGGTGGGCGACGACCGGCGCGTCCACGTGGAGCAGCGCACCCTCGACGCGATCCGCTGGACGGAGCGCACCATCGGCATCGGCGGCCTGGCGTCGCTCACGCACCTCGCGGAGGCGATCGAGGAGGAGGCGGACGGCGCACGCCGCGCGGCAGGCCGCCCCACGATCGTGCGCATCCGCCTGGAGGGCACGGGCACGCTCCATGACGAGCTGCGGCGCGACCCCGGCGGCCTCGCCGCGCTCGTGGAGCGCGTGAACGCGCGGAGCACGGGCTGGGCGCCCTGGGCGTGGATCGCGGCGGTCACGGACCGGACGCGTGCCGCGGGGACGGGTGCCCTCGCCGGCGCGGACGACCTGCTCGCCGAGCTCGACCGGGTGATCGGCGACACGGGCGGCGCGCTGCGGGCGGGGACGGACGACCCGGCGGGCATCCGCGCCGCGCTGGAGGCGCTCGCCGGCCGCGACGGCCTGCGGGACGCGATCGGCGCCTTCACCCCGGACGACCTCGATGCGATCGCCGTGGCCGCGCGTGCCCGGATCGCGGACGAGCTGGCGCGGCGGGACTGACGGCATGCGCATCGAGCGGGTCCACGTCACGGGCTTCGGCCGCACACGCGGCCTCGACGTCACCCTCGACCCCGGCCTGAACGTCATCGTCGGCCCGAACGGCGCGGGCAAGTCCACGCTCGCGGAGCTCCTCCGCGCGGTCTTCTTCGGCTTCGACCCGCGGCGCCCCTACCAGCCGGTCGATGCGGTCCGGCGCGGTGGCTGGATCGAGGCGCGCCTCGCGGACGGGCGCCGGGTCCGCATCGAGCGGCACAACGAGCGCGCAGGGGCAGGCGGCCTCGCCATCGCCGTCGAGGGTCGGCCCGTGCCCGACCCGCAGGGCTTCCTCGCCGACCTCCTGGCACCGCTCGACCGCTCGTCCTTCGAGGCGATCTTCGCCTTCTCGCTGGACGACCTGACCGGGCTCGGCCGCAAGCCGAACGACGCCCTCATCTCCCAGGTCCTCGGCCCCGCGATCGGTCCGCACGCGGCGATCGCGGAGATCGAGGAGCTCCTCGCGCGCGAGCGGGACGGCATCTTCCTCCCCCGCGGCCGCAACCAGCCCGTCGCCGAGCTGCTGGGCCACCTGCGCGGCATCGACGAGCGCCTCCGCGCGGCCGATCCGCCCGCCCACTACCGCACCGTGCGGCTGCACCTCGACGAGACGGAGGACGCGCTCGACCGCCTCGATGCGCGGATCGCCGCGCTCCACGGCGAGCTCTCGGCCGCGGACCGCCTGGCAGCCGCGATCCCGCACGCGCGTGCGCTCGCCGCCGCGTCGGCGGAGCTCGGCGCCCTCGGCGATGCCCCCGACCTCGCCCGCATCGAGCCGCTCCTCACGGCCGCGGAGGCGCGGATGGGGGCCGCGGCCATGGCCGCGCAGGCGGCCGAGGCTGCCGAGCATGCCGCGCTCGCCGCCCGCGACACCCTTCCGGAGCCGGCCTCCGCGCTCCTCGCGGCGGCGCCGCGCATCGATGCCCTCGCAGGCGGGCTCACCGGGCGAGCCGAGCGCCTCGCGCGCGCGGATCGCGTCCGCCACGAGCTCGTGACCACGGAGGCGGACGCGGAGCGCGTGGCCGCGGTCGCCGGGCGCTGGTGTACCACCGCCTGGATCGTGGGCCAGGGGACGATGACCGAGCTGCGCGCGACGATCCGGACCCGCGAGCAGACGCTGCTGGTGGCGCCGGGGCTGCGCCTCGCGGCGGCGCGTGCGCGTGCCGACGAGGAGCGCTCGCTCCACGCGGCGGCCGCGCGGGCGCTCGATGCCGCGGCCGCTCCCGCGGAAACCCCGGACGGCCCGGGCGCGGCCGAGCTCCGGGCGGCGGTCCTCGCCGCGGAGGCGGCCGGGCGTGCGGTCGCGGAGGCGGAGCGTGGCGCGGCGGAGGCGCTCCCCGTTGCGCGTGCGCGGCGCGGCGGACTGCGGCCCGGCCCGCGCTTCGTCATCCTCCTCGCCACGCTCCTCGCGGTCGTCGGCGGGGCGCTCATCTACACGGCGGAGCCGGGCGGCGTGGCGGGGACCCTGCCCCGCAGCTGGATGGCCGGTGCCTGGGTCGGCGTCGTCCTGCTCCTTGCGCTCGTCCTGATCCGCGTCCTCGTGCTGCGCCGCGAACGCCGGGCCGCGGGCGACCCGGACGACGCACGCTCCATCGCGCTCCGCGCCGCCGAGGAGCGGCGCACCACGGCCCTGGCCGCGGAGCAGGCGGCCCTCGCGGCGGCCGGCGTGACGGGTGCGACCGAGCTCCCCGCGGCCTGGGAGCGCGTCGCCGCGCTGGACGCGGGCGAGCGTGACCGGGCGGTGGCCGAGGTCCGCCGCGGGGCGGCCGCGGAGGCGCTCGCCCTGCGCGCGACGGCGCTCGCGACCGCCGAGGCCGCCTGCGCGGACGCCGAGGCGGAGGCAGCGGCGGGCCGGTTCGCGTGGCGCGAGCTGCTGGAGGCGCGGGGCATCGACCCCGAGCTCGACGGGCCGCACGTCGCCGCCGCGCTGGATGCGGCACGCGACGCCCGCGGCCTCCTCGACGCGGCGGCACAGCTGCGCGCGCAGGTGACGGCGGCGGACGCCGAGCACGAGAGCTGGGCCGCGGGTGTCCACGCGCTTCTCGCACCGCTCGGCCTCGACGAGCCCGACGCGATCGGTGCGGTGCGGCGGGCCTCGATCGCCGCGCGGGCCGCCGTCAGCGCGGCGGATGCCTGTGACGCCGCGGACGGCGAGGTGGCACGGGCCGCCCAGGCCCGCCTCGCGGCCGGTGCCGCGCTCGACCGCGCGCGCGCCGAGCGGGACGCGATCCTGGGCGATGCGGGGCTCGCGTCCGTGGACGCGCTCGACGCGATCCGCGGCGCGTCCGTCCGGCGCGCGACGCTCGCGGCGGCCCGGGCGTCCGCGCAGGCGGCGCTCGCCGCGATCGCGGGCGCCGCCGAGGACCCCGACGCGCTCGCGGCACGGGCGCAGGGCGCGGAGCCCGCGGACGCGACAGAGGCCCATGCTGCGGCCATCGCTGCAGCGGATGCCGCGGAGGGTGAGCGGCGGAGGACGATCGGCCGGGTGGGCGCGCTCCGGGCGGAGATCGCGCGCCTCGGCACGGACACGGAGACGAGCGCGCTGCGCGCCGAGCGCGCGACCGTCGTCGCGCAGCTGCGCGCCCGTGCCGTGGACTACCTCACGGCGAGCGCCGGGGTGGGCCTCCTCGCGGAGGCGCGCCGGCGCTTCGAGGAGCAGCACCGTCCTGCCCTCATCGCGGCAGCGGAGCGCTGGTTCCTTGGCTGGACAGGGGACGAGTACCGCGGGTTCCACGCGCCGGGCGGACGCTCGATCGCCGGGGTCGAGCGGATCGACGGCACCGTGACCCGGGTGGACGACCTCTCCCGCGGCACGCGCGAGCAGCTCTACCTCGCGCTCCGCCTCGGCCTCGTGGATCATCACGCACGGAGCGCGGAGCCGATGCCCCTGATCATGGACGAGGTCCTCGTGGACGTGGACCACGCCCGGCTCCCGGTCGTCCTCGATGCGATCGAGGACATCGCGCGGCGCCACCAGGTGCTCTACCTCACCTTCCATCCGGAAGGGCTCGGGCTCCAGGGGCGGCGGATCGACCTCGTGGCCCCCGGCGCAGGAAGGGACGGAGGCCGCTGATGGGCGATGCTGCGGACCGGATCCGCGCGCTGAACGCCTTCACGAACGCGATGCGGACGCCCGACCGGACCTTCGCGGATCATCGGCTGCGGATGATGACGGCCGCACCGGGCGCGGATGCGAACGAGCCGCTCGTCACCGTCGGGCGGTTCACCGCGGCCTACCGGCTGCTCGACCCGTTCTGGACATCGCCGCCGCTCGTCGTCCGCTGCTACCTCATGCGGCCCACGGACCTCGTCGTCCGCTACCAGGCCATCGCCGCGTACCTCCGCGGGCGGACGGTGCCCGGGATCGTGCCCACGGAGCTCATCGACAAGGGGGTCGAGGTCGTCGATGGGAACGGCGGGCGCCACTGGGAGCCGGTCGTCATCCACCCCTGGGTAGGCGGGACCCGCTTCGACGTGGTCGTGCGCGAGGCGATCGTCGGCGGGCAGGCGGCGACCGTCCTGCCGGACCTCCGGGCGCGGATCTGCGCGCTCGCGGAGCGGCTGGCGGCGGTGGGCATCGCGCACGGGGATATCGCACCCGCGAGCATCATCGTGGACGAGGACGGCGAGCTCACGCTCGTGGACTACGACGGCATGGTCGTGCCGAGCCTCGTCGGCCGGGTGGCCGTGGAGGAGCGGACGCCCGACTGGCGCCATCCCCGGCGGGGAGCGCGCACGGACCTTGCGCTCGACCGCTTCCCGTTCATCACGATCTGGATGAGCCTGCTGGTGCTGGAGCACGCACCGGAGCTCCTCGCGCCGTCCGGGGCGCAGGACGGCCGACTCGTCTTCGCGGCAGCGGACCTCGCGGCGCCCGCGCGGTCGGACACGTTCGACCATGCGGGCCGGGTGCCGGCGCTCACCCCGTGGATCGCGGCCTACGCCGGTCTGTGCAGCGGCCCCGAGGGTGCCGTGCCCACGCTCACGGACTTCGCCGCGGTGATCCCGGCACAGCAGCCGCCGCCGGTCATGCCGCCGCCCGTGGTCCAGCAGCCCCCCGCGCCCTGGCCCGCTGCCGACCAGCCGATGCAGCCCGCGCCGAGGGGCGCGCCGCAGCCGATGGCCCCCGCGCCCTGGGAACCCCAGCCCGCGGCGCCCGCCGAGCCGGATCCGGTCGTCGAGCCGGAGCCCGAGCCCGAGCCGGAGCCGGCGGTCGAGCCGGAACCCGAGCCCGCGGTCGAGTCGGGGCCGGAGCCGGCGACGGAGCGGAGGGTCGAGGAGGAGCCGGAGGCGGTGGGGGTGCGGGTGCGGGC
>JBJTJV010000300.1:0-9673 GCA_046352645.1 Chloroflexota bacterium
GAGCACATCGCGCTCCTCGATGCGTCGCACCCGCTCACCGGCCCCGCCGTCGGCAGCATCAACACGATCCGGGGCGGTACGGGCGTGAACGTCATCCCGGAGCGCTGCGAGATCGAGATCGACCGCCGGACCGTCCCGGGCGAGGACGGGGCCGCGGTCCTCGCGGCGCTCGAGCGGGTCCTCGCCGGGCTGCGGGCGGCCGATCCGGGGCTCGACGTCGCGATCGTCGATGCGCTCATCCACCCGGTCTTCGACCCGGCCGTCGGCGCCGCCTGGGCGGGGATCGTGGGCGACGTCGTGCGCGCCGCCGGCCACGACGCGACCCCGAAGGGCGTCGGGTACGGGACGGATGCGAGCGCCTTCGCCGCGGCGGGCATCCCCGCCGTCGTCCTCGGTCCGGGGGACATCGCGCAGGCGCACACCGCGGACGAATGGGTCGCGATCGATCAGCTCGAGGGCGCCGTCGCGATCTATCGGGCGCTCATGGACCGCGGTCCGGTCGGCGCGTAGACGGGCGGCCGGGCACCCGGCCGGCCATGAGGAGGGAACGGATGGAGACGCCGGCAGGGCGGACGGTCGCCTTCGGACACGCAGGGCTGCAGGTCGCGGATCTCGCCCGCTCGGTCGCGTACTACCGCGACGTCATCGGCCTGCGGCTCCTCGAGGAGGGCACGCGCGACGACGCGTACCTGCGGACGGTCACCGGCTACCCCGGGGTGACGCTCGCGATCGCGGTCCTCGCCGAGCCCGCGAGCGGGATGCTCCTGGAGCTCCTGGAGTACCGCGGGACGGACGGCGTGCCGGTGGACCCCGCGACCGCGAACAGCGGCACCGCCCACGTCTGCTTCCAGGTGGACGACGTGGACGCGATCCACGCCCGCGCCCTCGCGGCCGGGTACCGCGCCGTGAACCCGCCGGTCACGCCGACGGCCGGGCGCTGGACCGGCGGGCGGAGTGTCTACCTCATCGACCCGGACGGGATCCGCGTGGAGCTCGTCGCGCGCGGTCCCGCCGGCGCGAGCGCTCCGCATGCGGTCGTGACCGAGGCGGTCTGGCTCGTCTCCTGCACGTACGCGCCGGACGCCGCCGAGCGACGGGCGCCCGTCCGTGCCGTCCACCTCGAGCGCGTCGCCGCGCTCCGTCGCGCCGGCACGATCATCGAGGCGGGCGCGTTCCTCGACCGGCTCGACGGCTCGGTCCTGCTCGTCCGCGCAGCCGACGCGGAGGCTGCGCGGCGTGTCGCGGCGGAGGACATCTACACGGCCGAGGGGATCTGGACCTCGATCGCGGTGCGTCCGTTCGGGCGCGTCGCATCCGCATAGGGAGGCACACGATGGCGCGCTACGCCTGGACCGCCCGGCTCCGGCCGGGGAAGGTCGCCGAGTACGTGGAGGCCCACGCGAACGTCTGGCCGGAGGTGCTCGATGCGATCCGCGCCGCGGGCATCCACGACTACTCGATCTGGCTCTTCGAGGACCGCGTCTTCGCCCAGTACTCCGTGGAGGGCGACCACGAGGCGGCCCTGCGGATCGAGGCGGCCTCCGCGGCGACGGAGCGCTGGCGTGCGGCGATGCGCGAGCTCTTCGTCCCCGAGCTCGCCACCGAGGGCGTCACCTGGATGCCGGAGATCTTCCGGCTCGACTGACCCGGCCGGGCCCGCGGACCCGGCCGCGCGCGGCCGCGCCGGGACGCGTCAGGCGATCCGGGGCCAGCGCGCGGGCGGGCGATAGCCCATCCGGCCGAGCACCGCGGATGCCGCGGCATCCGCCCCGCGGTAGATCGCCTCCGCGTCCACGAGCGTGGGCCGCCCCGCCTCGATGACGACGCGGCCATCCACGATCACCGTGTGGACGCTCTTCGATCCGGTGGCGTAGAGGATCGCCGCGATCCGGTCGGTCGGCGGGTGTGCCTCGGGCAGGTCGTCCGTCCGGATCACGATGTCCGCGCGCTTCCCCGGCTCGATCGAGCCGATCCGGTCGGCGAGGCCGGTCGCCCGCGCGCCGCCGAGCGTCGCCATCGTCAGCCCGTCCTCCGCGGTGAGGATCGTCCGGTCACGCCGTCCGTCGCGCGCGGCGAGGATCGCGGTCGTCGCGGCGCGGCCGATGTCGAAGCTGTTCGCCCAGTTCGAGGAATCCGAGCCGAGGCCGACCGTCACACCGGCGCGGTAGAGCTCCGCGTGGCGGCCGCCGGTCGCCCCGCCCACACCCCACATCATCGAGGCCGGTGCGTTCCAGCTGATCGCCATCCCGCTCTCCACGATCGGGGCGACCTCGTCGTCGCGCAGGACGTTCATGTGCGCGAACATCGCGTGCGGCCCGAGGACCCCGAGCTCCGCGAGGTGGACGAGCGGATGGCGCCCGTGCCGGGCATCGTCGTCCGCGGCATCGGCCGCGCAGTACGACTGGTGCTGGTTGCGGACGACGCCGGCGGCCCGGGCGGCCTCGCTCGCCGCGATCTCCAGGGCATCGCTCGCGGAGCCCATGCCCACGATCGCGATGTGGCCGCGCACGAGCGCGTCCGGGTCCGCGTTCCGCCACAGCTGCCCGCCGAGCAAGCGCATCGCGCGCTCCGTCGTGGCGGGCGCACGCCGGACCTCCGGCGCGTCCGCATGGAAGCCGCCCACGTCCCAGAGGAACGGGTCGCCCACGAGCGCGCGGATGCCGAGCGCGGTCGCCGCGCGCGCCACCACGTCCGGCTCGAACGCCGTCCCCGATTCGAGGAAGCAGGTCGTGCCGTTGCGGAGCATCTCGAGGCAGGCGAGGAGCGTCCCGGCGTGCTCCTCCTCGTCGGTCACCGTGTTCCAGTAGGGCACGTAGAACTCGCCCGAGACGTCGTCCCAGGAGATCGTGTCCGGGATGGCGCCGCGCACCGTCTGGAGGGTCGCGTGGTTGTGGCACTCGATGAAGCCCGGGTGCACCGCCGCGCCGCGCGCGGAGATCGTGCGCGCCGGCGCGAACCGGGGCAGCACGTCCCGGGCCGGACCCGCCGCGACGATCGTCCGGCCGCGGATCGCGACCGCGCCGTCCGTGAAGACGCGGCGCTCGGCATCCATCGTGATGAGCCAGGCGTCGCGGATCACGACGTCCACGGGCTCGGGCGCGCCCGGCGTCGCCGCTGTCATCTCGGTCATGGGATGGGGCCTCCTTCCGGGGTCGGCGTGCGGGGCGCGCGGGCGGTCCGCGACCCGGCTCAGACGGCTCGGCGGGGTGGGACGCGATTGCGCTCGGCCGTCACGCCCATGCGGGCGAGGAGCGCCTGCGACCCCGCCTCGATGCGCCGGAGGAGCGCGGACTCGTCGAGGTGCGGGAACCGCCCGGCATCGAGGATCACCCGGCCGTCCACGATCACGGTGTGCACGGTGCGCGAGCGCGCGGAGCCGATGAGGACGCGCACCGGGTCCCCGGTCGGGATCGCCTCGGGGCGGCCGAGCGTGTGGATCACGAGGTCCGCGCGCATCCCGGGCTCGAGCGTGCCGATCCGGTCGTCCAGGCCCGCCGCCCGCGCACCACCCCGGGTCGCCATCGCGAGGACCTCCTCGGGGAAGAGCGCCATCCGGTCCTCGCGGCTCTCGCGCGTGGCGAGCATCGCGAGGCTCGCCTGGCGGAAGAGGTCGAAGTCGTTCGACCAGTTCGCGGAATCCGAGCCGAGGCCCACGTTCAGGCCGCGCCGCCAGAGCTCCGCGTGCCGCCCGTGGCGCGAGCCGCCGTGACCCCAGACCATGCTCGCGGCGGGCGCCCAGGCGAGGCTCGTGCCGGTCTCGAGGAGCACCTCGCACTCGGCGTCGGTGAGGTGGTTCGCGTGGCCGAGGGTGACGTTCCGGCCGAGGGCACCGATCTCCGCGAGATGGAGGAGCGGGTCCTTCCCGTAGCGCTCGCGGTCCGCCGCGGTGTCCGCGGGGCTGTACGCGTGGTGGAAGTTCAGCACGACGCCCGCGGCATCCGCCGCCTCCTTCGCCGCGAGCAGGAGCTCCTCGCTCGCCGTGCCCAGGCCGAGGACGGCGATGTGGCCGGTGACGAGCGCGTCGGGGTCCGCGTTCCGGCGCACCTGCCCGCCGAGGGCGGCGAGCGCCTCCTCGCGCGTGGCGGGCGTCCGCTCCAGGCGGGAGGGCACGCCCCGCGCGTCCGACCCGGTCGCCTGGCCCATCTGCAGCCCGACGGGCCGGTCCCAGATGAAGGTGTCGCCGAGGACCGCGCGGATGCCGACCGTCCGGGCCGCGCGCGCGGCGGCCTCCGGGGCGAGCACGGTCCCGGCCTCCAGGAAGCAGGTCGTCCCGTTGCGGATCATCTCCAGCGACGCGAGGAGCACCGCGAGCTCCTCCTCCTCGTCGGTCACCGCGTTGTAGAAGCGCGCCTCGATCGCGTCGAAGACCGCCTCCTCGGCCATGTGATCGGGGACGATGCAGCGATAGGTGTGGAACGAGGCGTGGAGGTGCGTCTCCACCAGCCCCGGGTGGACCGGGGCGCCGCCCGCGTCGATCTCCCGCTCCGCGACGAAGCGCGCGTCCACCTCCGCGTCCGGCCCGATCGCGACGATCGTCCGGCCGCGGATCGCGATCGCGCCGTCCGCGATCCGCCGGTCCGCCTCGTCCATGACGAGTAGGTGCCCGTGCCGGACGAGCAGGTCCACCCGCTCCCGCAGGTCCGCGCCGTCGTGCGTCATCCCGTCAGCCCTCCACCGTCTCGTGCCCTGCCCAGACGCCCGCCGCGTCGGCCGGCCAGCCGACGACGATCGCGGTACCGCGCTCCAGGCCGCTGCTCTCCTCGTCGCGCAGGTCGGCCCAGAGGAGCGTCCCGTCCGCGGCGCGTCCCTCCACCCGGACGCGGCTGCCGAGATAGACGACCTCCGCGATCGTCGCCGCGACCTCGCCCGGGCCGGCCGTCTCCACGGGACCGGCCCGGAGCCGGACCACCTCCGGCCGCACGGACAGGGTCGCGGCCTCGCCGGTCGCGAGCGTCCCCGCCGTCCGGCCGCGGACCGCGAGGCCACCCGCCGTGGTGAGCGTGACGATGCCGTCCGCGACGTCCGTGACGTGGCCGCGGACGAGGTTCGTCTCCCCGATGAAGTCCGAGGCGAAGATCGTGGACGGCCGGGTGTAGATCTCCCGCGGCGTGCCCACCTGGACGATCCGCCCCGCGTTCATGATCGCGATGCGGTCGGACATGACGAGCGCTTCCGTCTGGTCGTGCGTGACGTAGATGAAGGTCGCGCCGAGCGTCCGCTGGAGGGCGCGCAGCTCCAGCTGCATGTGCTGGCGGAGCTTGAGGTCGAGCGCGGAGAGCGGCTCGTCGAGGAGGAGGACGCGCGGCTCCGGGGCGAGGGCGCGGGCGAGCGCAGCCCGCTGGACCTGGCCGCCGGAGAGCTGCGTGGAGCCGCGGCCGCCGAGGCCTTCCAGCTTCACGAGCACGAGGAGCTCCTCCACGCGCGCCGCGATGCGCGCCTTCGGCCAGCCGCGCAGCCGGAGGCTGTAGCCGATGTTCTCCGCGACCGTGATGTGCGGGAAGTGCGCGCCGCGCTGGAAGACGAGGTTCGTGGGGCGGCGGTGCGGGGGGACGTGCGTCACGTCGGTCCCCGCGACGCGCACCGTCCCCGCGGTCGCGTGCTCGAACCCCGCGATGATCCGCAGCAGCGTCGTCTTGCCGCAGCCGCTCGGGCCGAGGAGGGAGACGAAGGAGCTCTCGGCGATCGCGAGGTCGATACCGTGGAGGACCGCGTGGTCCCCGAAGCGCTTCTCGATGCCCGTGATCTCCACGGCGGGGGTGGTCATGCGCGTCTCCGGCTGACGAGGGCTGCGACGACGACGAGGGCGACGAGGGCGAGGAGGACGAGCGTGGCGAGCGCGTTCACCGTCGGGTCGATGCCCCGGCGGAGGAGGCCCCAGATGAGCACGGGGAGCGTCTGCTGGTTGCCCACGTTGAACCAGGTGACGACGAACTCGTCGAGCGAGAGCGCCATCGCGAGCAGCCCCGCGCCGAAGAGCGACGGCCGGATGAGCGGCAGCGTGATGTCGCGGAACGTGCGCACCGGCGAGGCGCCGAGGTCGCGCGCCGCCTCGAGGCAGCTGAAGTCGAAGGTCTCGAGCCGCGCGTTGAGGGTGAGGACGACGAAGGGCAGCGCGACGAGGACGTGCCCGAGCGCCGCGTTCAGCAGGCCCTGGCCCAGGCCGATGCCGCTGAAGAAGACCGCGAGCGCGATCCCCAGCACGAGCGCGGGCACCGCGGCCGGGATGAGGCTCGCGGTGACGAGGATCGCCCGCGGACGGGCGCGCAGCCGGGCGAGCCCGAAGGCGAACGGGACGCCGAGCCCGACCGAGACGCACGCGGTCACGACCGCGAGGAGCAGGCTGTTCGTGAGCGCTGTCGAGAAGATCGGGTTGCCGAGCGCCTGGCCGTACCAGTCGAGGGTGAGGCCCTCGATCGGGAGGCTCAGGCGCGGCGACGTCGTGATCGAGAAGAGGACGGTGACCACGACGGGCGCGAAGAGGTAGACGAGGACGGCGACCACGAAGATCGCGGCGAGGGCCCGGCGGGTGCGCGAGCCGCCGGCGCTCGCCGCGTCGTCGCGGGTCCGTCGTGCGGTGCCGGTCACCACCGTGTCACCAGGCGCAGGATGCGGGTGGTCGCGAGGTAGACGAGGACGAGGAGGCCCATGATCAGGAAGGCGAGCGCCGCGCCCATCGGCCAGTCCGCGCCGGAGCCCCGGAACTCGTTCGCGATGAGGTTCCCGACCATCGTCCCGCCCTGGGCACCGCCGACCATCGTGGGCACGACGAAGTCGCCGGCCGCGAGGACGAAGGCGAGCGCGAACGCGGTGCCCACGCCGGGCAGGACCATCGGCAGCAGGACGGTGCGCTGGAGGCGCAGCCCGGTCGCGCCGAGGTCGTTGGCGACCTCGAGGTGGTCCCGGCCCACGTTCGCCATCGACGACCAGATCGGCAGGATCGCGAGCGGCAGCAGGAGCCCCACGAGCGTGATCATCACCGCCCAGGGGCTGAAGATGAGCGCCGTGATCGGCTCGCTGATGAGTCCGAGCTGGAGGAGGAAGGCGTTGAGGAGCCCCTCCGTGCCGAGGATCGTCCGCCACGCGTAGATGCGCACGAGATAGCCGCTGAAGAGCGAGACGAGGACGAGGCCGAGGATCAGCCGCCCCCGCCGCTCGAAGACGAAGCGCATGCAGTAGGCGAGCACGTAGGCGACGGGCACCACGATGAGCGCGGTCACGAAGCCCACGAGGACCGTGCGCAGCAGCACGGCCTGGTCGAGGCGCGAGCCGATCCCCTTCGCGTAGCTGCCGAGGTCGAACGCGGGGATCCGGTCGAAGCCGTCCTGGATCCAGAAGCTCAGCAGGAAGAGGATGACGAGCGGGATGCCGAAGAAGACGAGGTAGAAGACGGCCGCCGGGGCGATCTGGCCGATCGTCCCGGCGGCGGGTCGTGCGCGCACCCGCGTGCGGTCTCTAGGCCGCCGCGGGCAGGGGGAGGCGGGGATGGGGCGCGCGCCATCCGTCCCCGCTGCGGGTCACGAGAGCTTGAACTCCTGCCACGCCTCGGTCCAGGCGCCGGTGCCCACGATGTCGCCCTGGTCCTCCTGCGGCGGGATGACGACCTGGGTCTTCAGCACGCCGCCGTCCTCCGCACGCACGACGTCGTAGGGGAACATCGCCTGGGTCTCGGCGTCGAGGAGGTCGAAGGCCGCCGCGATCGTGCAGGCCGAGCCGAGCTCCTGGGCGATCTGGGCGTTCGCGTCCGGCGACATCATGAAGTCGATGAATGCGTACGCGTTGTCCAGGTTCGGGGCGTCGAGCGCGATCGCGTAGGCATCCGACCAGTGGAAGGTGCCGTCGATCGCGGGCGACATGACCGCGAACTCCTTGCCCTTCTCGCGGGCGATCGTGAGCTGGCCGGCCCAGCCGCCGATGCCCATGGACGCCTCGCCGCGGACCATGATGTCCACCATGTCCCCGAGCGAGACGCCGAGGGCGACCACGTTCGGCTTCGTGGCGAGCATGGCCTCGACGACGGCGGCAAGCTGCTCGCGGGTGATCTTGCTCGGGTCCGCGTAGCCGAGCGACTGGCCCCAGAGCCAGATGTTCGTGTACGGATCGTCGAGGAGGACGAGCTCGCCCGCCCACTTGGGGTCCGCGAAGTCGGTGTACTTCGCGGGCGGCCCGTCCGGCCACTTCGCCGGGTCGTAGATGCACGGCTCGTCGCCCCAGATGACGGGGACGGTGTACTGGACGCCGTCGCGGACGACCCACGGGGCCACCTGGAAGGCGGGCCAGAGGCCTGCCGCGTTCGGGATGCGCGCCGGGTCGAGCGGCATCATGAACTCGATGCCGGCGTCGAGGACGGAGCTCTGGAAGTCCTTGTTCGCGGCCATGAGGTCCATCTGGCCGCGGCCGCCGGTCTGGAACCGGGTGAGCGCCTCGTCCGCCGCGCCGAGATACGAGGGCTGCATCGTGATGCCGTTGCTCGCGAGGAAGTCGGCGGCGACGTTCGGCGCCTCCTCACCCTCGTAGCCGAGGACGTTCAGGGGTCCACCGAGCTCCTGCTGGTGGGCGGCCGCCCCGCGGCCCGCGACCGGCCGGCCGCCCGCGCGCACCGCGCTCGTGCCGATGACCCCGAGCGCGGCCATGCCGCCGACGCCGCGGAGGAAGGTCCGACGCGTCACGTCCGCGTCGAGCTTGGCCTGCAGCAGGGCCCTGATCCGATCGTCCATGACGCCTCCTCGCGTCGAGGCTCGGCGGCATCGCGGGGATCTAACCGCGACCGGTGCCGGCAGCGGTCATCGTAGGGGATTGCGGTCCTATTCCGCACCCTGTTCGCGCGCCCGGGCGCGGCCGCCGGTCAGCCGGCGATGGTGAGGTTGAAGACGACGCTGGACGGGCTGTCGGCCAGGCGCTCGCCGGTGACCGTGTAGCCGCCGGTGACGATCGACTGGCGCTCCCCGACGCTCCACGAATCCTCGGCGTTGCTGCCTGCGTCGTCATCGAACGCGAAGAGCGACTCGCCCAGCCACCGCAGCGCCTGGAACGCGACGACCCTGCCTCCGGGGATCGTCACGAACCCGCACACGTCCACCTCCGTCCCCGTGTCCACGCTGCAGGCCCACCGGCCTTCCGTGCACCAGCTGTCCCCGGGGCGGATCTGCGCCGGGTCGATGCCCGGCTGTGGGTGCGGGGACCGGGGGTCGACGACCCGATCCCGTCGCGCCGCCTCGATCCACACGGCGGTCTGGTCCACGACGCACACCCGCGATCCGATGTCCGCCGCGAGCCGATCCACGGCCGGGGAGGCAGGCACCCGGCCGATGGTTCCCACGGGCGAGCCGTCGGGGGAGGGGGCCGGGGTCGCTGCGGCCGCGGGCTCGGCGGTAGGCGGCATCGTCGCCGTCGGGGACGGGCTTGCCGTGGAGACGAGCGTCGGCGCAGGGGCCGGGGCGCAGGCGGCGAGGGCGAGGATGGCGAGCATGGCAAGGCCGATCCGACGGCCACGGTGGGCAGGAGGGACGCCGGGGATCACGTGGTGCACCTCGGTCGGGAGGGAACCCGCATCCCCTCTCTGTCGCGCATCCTACCGGCCGCCCGACGCGGATGCGCGGTGCGTCGGCTCAGGCGGGGGCGACGGTGAGCGTGAACTCCTTGTAGTCGTCCGAGTCGCCATGGCGGGTGCCGGTGA
>JBJTJV010000301.1:0-4626 GCA_046352645.1 Chloroflexota bacterium
CCGCCCCGCGCACGGTGCCCGCGCCGCTCACGGTGCCGGGGCGGCTCCCGTGAGATCGGCGAGCTTGTCCAGCGCGGCCTTCACGACCGCCATCTCGCGCCCGTACGCCTCGTAGTCGCCCGCCGCGACCGCGAGCCGGAGCGCTTCCGCGAGCGTGTCCGCCCAGACCACCTTCGTCGGCGTGGCGACGATGATCTTCGTGAACTGGGGGAAGGCGGACGAGGTGCTCTGGAGGTAGACCGGCTCGAGGTAGACGAAGGAGCCGCCGACCGGGACCACGATGAGGTTGCCCCGGATGACGTTGGAGCCGGACTGGTCCCAGAGGGTGATCTGGGCGCTGATCTCCGGCGTCTGGTCGATGCGTGCCTCGATCTGCGTGGGGCCGAAGATCGTGGTGTCCGAGGGGAGCTGGTAGACGCGGACCTCGCCGCGCGCGTCACCGTCGTTGCGCGCCGCGACCCACGCGATCATGTTCGGCCGGCGGGCGGGGACCATCGGCTGCATGAGGAGGTACTCGGTGGCATCCGCGTCCGGCAGCCGCATCTGGACGTAGTAGGCCTCGCCGGGGAGCGTCTGTCCGCCCACCTGCGCCCCGGCCGGGACCGTCCAGAGGTTGTCGCCCTGGTAGAAGGTCGTCGGGTCCGTGACGTGGTACGCCTCGAAGACGCCCGTCTGCACGTTGAAGAGGCCCTCCGGATAGCGCAGGTGCGCGTCCAGCCCGACGGGCAGCTCCGACAGCGGCGAGAAGAGCGTGGGGTGGACCGCGGCCCAGGTCGCGATAAGCGGGTCGGAGGGGTCGTTCACGTAGAAGCGCGTCGTGCCGTCGTAGGCATCGATCGTCGCCTTCACGGAGTTGCGCAGGTAGTTCACGCGCCAGGACGGGAGGTTGCGGATCGCCGTAGCACGGGAGCGCGGGAATGCGCGCGCGAGCGGGTAGCGGTCGGTGGCGGTGTAGCCGTCGATGATCCAGCTGAGGCGACCGTCCGGGGTGATGACGAGATACGGGTCGCGGTCCCAGGCGAGGAACGGGGCGAGCGCGTCGAGGCGCTCGCCGATGGAGCGGCGGAAGAGGATCTGCGCCTCCGGGCCGATCTGCGGCGAGGTGAGGACGCTGACGACCTCACCGGTCCAGAGCCCGAAGAGGAGGCGGTTGATGCCGCCGCCGACGTCGATGCCGGAATCACCGGTCCAGCGGTAGGTGAAGTCCTTGCCGGACGCGTCCGTCCCCGGGTAGTCGAACTCGTCCGTGCGCGCCCCCGTGATGACCCACGGCTGCGGACGCTCGCCGAAGTAGATCCGCGGCTCGCGGATCTCCGGGGCGCCGGGCTCCGACACGACGGGCAGGTCGCGGATGATCAGGTCCGGCAGGCCGTCCGGCTGGACGGCGTTCACCGGCACCATCGCGACGCCGTAGCCGTGCGTGTAGACGAAGTGGCGGTTCAGCCAGTTGTCCACCGTCGGGTTGCGGTCGATCGCCATCTCGCGCGCGGAGAGCATGACCTGGCGCTGCTTGCCGTCGATCGGGTAGCGGTCGATGTCCACGTCCGTGAAGTCGTAGTACTGGCGGACGGTCTGGAGCTGGTCGAGGGTCGCGCCGAGCGGGCGGTAGTCCCAGAGGCGCGCGTTCACGAACGTGTCCGCGTCCGCGGCGACCGCCTCCGCCGTGAGGTCCGTGGCGGCCGGGTAGGGCCGCGTCTCCCACGTGTCGATGCCGTAGGCGCGCCGGGTCGCGGAGATGTCGTTCGCGATCCAGGCGCGCTCCTGGTCGAGCGGGTTCGGATTGACGAAGAGCGACTGGTTCACCTGCGCGAAGACGATCGCGAGGACGCCCACCGCGAGCCAGGCCGCGAACGCGCCACCGGCCCAGGCGAATCGCCGGCGGATGACCGCGAGGAAGATGACCACGGCGGCGACGAGGGTGAGGATCGTCATGAGGTCCGCGGCGGGGATGCGCACCGCGGCATCGGTCGCGCCGATGCCCGCCGGGTACGGGTACTCCCGCTGCTGCGTGGCGAGGCCGAGCTTGTCCAGCTGGAAGCCGACCGCGCCGATCGCGATGCGCAGCGCCACGAGCAGGCCGAGCTGCCAGGCCCAGAGCCTGCCCGCCGGGAGCGCGAGCGACTGGCGCGCACGGACCGCCCACGCGAGCGCCGTGAGGACGATGAGCGCGTCGAGGATGCCGCCGACGAGCTCGGCGGCGACACGCCAGGCGGGCAGGTCGAAGAGCCACGCCCCGATCGCGAGGCCGAAGACGGGGTCGGTCACGTCCGCGACGGACGGTCCTGCGCCGGGGCCGGACGCGGCCGCGATCGCAGCGCCCGGGCCCTGCTGGTTCCACCACAGGAGGATCGCCTCCCACTCGGCGCTCGTGGCGAGGCCGGTGAGGAGCGCAAGGACCGCGGCGAGGCCGAGGAGGAGCGCGCGGAGGCGGCGCGGCGTCAGCTCGCGCGCCACGTCGTCCACGGAGCCGAGCATCTCGCGGAGCGCGGCGTCCATGTCCGCGGCGGTCATCTGGTCGAAGGGCGTCTCGCGGGAGCGGCCCTCGCGCGTCGGGTGGGCGCGCGGCACGGGCATCTCCATGCCCGCGCGCGCTAACGTGCTGCAGATCGCGAGGAGGAGGAACGTCCCGAGCGCCACGGGCGCGAAGATCGCCAGCCGCCCGAAGGTCCGGAGCTCCCAGACGGGGAGCTGGCCGACGCTCTCGAACCAGAGCCGGTCCACGAGCAGGTCGCGCAGGAGGAAGAAGGAGAGCGCGAGGAGGGAGATGACGATGATCGCCACGGCGACGAGGACGCCGGCGACCTGTCGGCCGCGGGAGACGGGGGGCTGCGACGCGACCGGGCGCGGGCGCTGGTTCATCCGGGGGAGGCCTCCGTGCTGGGGGGACGCGGGGGTCTGCGTGGTGGATATTCGGGCGTCGCCGCCACAAGGATGCGGCACGCGGGCCGAGCGCGCCGGGCGGGCACCTCCCGACGGGACGGCCGGGCGCTCAGCCGGACCGGCGGCGACCTCGGAGGACGAGCTGCGCGAACGCCACGACCGCGCCCGCGGCGAGCGCGCCGCGCCAGTCGAGGAGCGGCCGGACCTCGCCCTCCACGGTCCGGGCGATGACGATGAGGACGGGGCTCCGGCCCTCGATCCGGACCCGCTGCGCGACGACGGTCTGGACGAGCGACCGCTCGATGTGGACGACGCGGGCAGCGGCAAGGGAGAGCGACGCCAGGCGCACGCGGAGCTCGTCCGCCAGCGCGATGACGACCTGGCCGACACCGACCTCCACGCGGGGCGCACGGGCGACCGCGATGCCGCCGGCGCGCACGGAGATCGGACCGTCCGCCCGGGCGATCGCGATCCCGCCGGCCCGGACATCGATCCGCTCCGCGGACGCGTGCTCGATGCCACCCGCGGTGACGGTGACGATCCCGGGGATCGCGGTTTCGGTGTCGGCGGCGGGCGCGGACGCGTGCATCGGGCACCTCGGCATGGCGGGACGGGTCGGCGTCGAGAGTAGCGCAGCGGGCTCGCCGCCGGACCGTGCCGCTCGTCCCGACGGTCGACGCCGGACGGCCGTACCCTGATGGCGGGCGCGCCGGGCGCGCCGGATGGGAGGGTCGGAACGGATGACAGCGTGGACGATGCGGGCAGGCGTGCTCGTCTGGAACCAGTACACGACGTGGGCGGAGATGCGCCACGCCGGGACGGAGGTGGACCGCCTCGGCTACGACTCGCTCTGGACCTGGGATCACCTCTACCCGATCATCGGCGACCCGAACGGGCCGTTCCTGGAGGGCTACAGCGTCCTCGCCGCCTGGTCGCAGATCACGACGCGGCCCACCATCGGCCTCCTCGTCGGCGCGAACACCTTCCGCAACCCCGCGCTCGTGGCGAAGATCGTGACCACGCTCGACCACCTCTCCGGCGGGCGCGCAGTCCTCGGCCTCGGTGCCGCCTGGTTCGACACGGAGCACACTGCCTTCGGCATCGACTTCGGCACGAGCGTCGGCGACCGGATCGACCGCCTCGAGGAGGCGACCGAGCTGATCCGCGCGATGCTGCCGGGCGGCCCGGCCACGGCGCGCGGCCGCTTCTACCACGCGCAGGACGTGCGCAACGACCCGCCGCCGGTGCAGGCGCGCCTGCCGATCCTCATCGGCGGGGGCGGCGAGAAGAAGACGCTCCGGGCGGTCGCGCTCCATGCCGATTCGTGGAACATCTCGATGGTGGACCACGCGCAGGCCGCGGAGAAGAACGCGATCCTGGACCGCTGGTGCGCGGAGGTCGGGCGCGACCCGGCGGAGATCGAGCGCACGGTGAGCCTCGGCCCGATCGGCATCCGCGAGAAGCCGGAGGACGCGAAGGCGCTCGTGGCGCGCTTCCATGCGCGGAACCCGGGGATGCAGCGCGCGGTCGTCACGGGCTCGGTCGCCGAGATGACCGACCACGTCGCGGGCTACCTCGCCGCGGGCTACACGCACGCCATCTACCACCTCGTCCCGCCGTTCGACGCGGAGACGCTCGAGCGCTTCGCGACCGAGGTGAGGCCCGCCCTCCGCTGACGCTACCCCACCGCCGAGGAACCGACCATGCGTCTCCCTGCCGCCCTGATCGCCGGCGCGACCCTCGCGC
>JBJTJV010000033.1:0-5561 GCA_046352645.1 Chloroflexota bacterium
CCGGCCGGATGGCTCCCGCCTCCGTGCCGCCCAACCCCCCGGGGCCGATGATCCCGACGCCGATCGTCAGGGCCTGCGCCTCCGGGGTGTGTGGTGCCGGGACCGCGGCGGCTGCCGCGGTCCCGGGAGTGTGTCGCCGCCGGCCGTATGCCGGCGGCGGGTCAGCTCGCGAGGTACGAGAGGACGATCTCGTTGACCTTGGCGACGGCTTCCTCGTGCGCCTGCTCGGCGCCGATCTCGCCGCGGTACATCCGGCCGAGGACGTCGTTGAGGGGCGGCGTCCAGTCGTACGGCGATGCGTACCGGTCGAGGTTGTACGCACCCTGCGCGCTCAGGATGGAGCCGATGGGGTACGAGGCCTGGACCTCGGCGTTCGTGAGCACGTCCGTCCGCGACGACGGCAGCACCTTCGAGAGGTTCATCGAGAGCTGGTAGTCGTACCCGGAGAGGAACTGGAGGAAGTGGAGCGCCACTTCCTTCTGTGCCCCGAACCGGTTCAGGCCGAACCCCTCGAACCCGTTGACGGACCCCGAGGTCCCCGACGCGATGCCGGGCACGATGGAGGCGCCGACGTTCTCCGGCAGGATCGTCGCCGGGAAGTTCTCCGGGTCCGCGCCCATCGCGTAGCCCCAGAGCTCGGCGAAGTTCAGCATCGAAGCGGTCTTCTCGTTGTTGAAGTTGCCGCCGATCGCGTAGTCCTCGACGTCGGGCCCCAGGTCCATGTCGTAGAACCCGGCGGTGAGGCCCGCCTCGATCGCCTTGAAGGCGGCGAGGCCGTGGTCGTCGCCGAAGAGGACCTGCGTCCGGTCATCCGAGAGGAGCTTCGCGCCGGGGATGGAGTTCAGGTAGACGAGGTAGAAGCTCGACGCGTACGGGCTCTGCCACGGGATCTGGCAGGCAGCGACCCCGTTCCCGGCGAGCCCGCCGGCCGCGGCGTAGAGGCCCTCCCAGGTGTCCGGCGGCGACTCGGGGTCCAGCCCGGCGGCCGCGAACATCGCCTTGTTGTAGAGGTAGACGACCATCTCCGAGTGCACGGGGAGGCCGCGCAGGGCGCCGTCGGAGGTGAAGACGGGGAGGATCGCGGGGACGTACGGCGACGCGTCGACCCCCGAGAGGTCCTCGTAGAGCCGGTCGCCGAACTGGCCGGCGAAGCCGCCGGAGATGTAGAGCAGGTCGATCGACGGATCCTGCGCGGAGATGACGCCCGCGAACTTCAGCGCGCGCTCGCCGTAGGGGACGACGGTCACGACCACCTGGCCGCCCGTCAGCGCGGCCCAGTCGGCGGCCGCCTTCTCCGTCGGCGGCGCGACGGTACCACCGCTCCAGACCTGGAGCGTGACGCCGGAGTAGTCCGGCGCGTCCTGTGCGAGCACCCGCCCGCCACGGCCGGCGAGGGATGCGAGCGCGGCCCCGAACGGGACCGCGGCGCCGGCGCGCAGGACCGCGCGGCGGCTGATCCGGTGCGCGAGGAGCGCCTCGGCGACCTTCTCTCGATCACCCATGGGATGGAACCTCCTCCTGGTGGGATGGCCGGTGCGGGATGCCCGGAGCGGCCGGAACGGTCGGTACGCGCACAGGCGCGTCAGCGGGCGTCGGCCATCGCACCTCCGCTCATCCCTTCACGTACCCCTGGCTCAGGCCGGCGATGAGCCGCCGGTAGAACAGGACGACGAGGATCAGGCAGGGGAGGAAGGCGACGATGCCCGCCGCGGCGGTGAGCGTGAACGGCGGCGGGCCGTCCGGGCCGACGACCGCTTCCACGAAGCCGATCCGCCGGGTCACCGTGACCGCCTCGCGATCGCCGAGGATGACCGCGAACAGGAACTCGTTCCACGTCCCGACGAGGACGAGGATCGCGGTCGCCGCCATCCCGGGACGGGCGGCGGGCAGGACGACGCGGAAGAGCGTCCCGATCCGCCCGCAGCCGTCGATCCGCGCGGCCGATTCAAGGCTCCGTGGCACCTCCCGCAGGACGTTGCGCAGAAGCCAGACGACGAGCGGGATCCAGAAGGCCACGTTCACGATCACGAGCGCCGCGATCGTGTCCTTCAGCCCGAGGAGACGGAACGTGAGCAGGACCGGGATGACCACGACGATCGCGGGCACCATCTGGGCGAAGACGAGGACGCCCATGATCGCCCGCTCGCCGCGGATCCGGTAGCGCGCCAGCGGGTAGGCGGCGAGCGCCGCGATGAGGATCGTACAGAGCGTCACGAGGACGACGACCGTGAGGCTGACGCCGATGCTCCGCTGCCACTCGGGGTCGCCGAGGAGGGTCGCGTAGTTCTCCACGCGCAGCTCCGGGGAGAGGCGCGGTGGGAGCTGCGTCATGTTCCCCTCGGACTGCAGGCTGGCCACGGCGATCCAGACGATCGGCCCGACGAGCCATGTGACGAGGGCCGCTGCGCCCGCGATGCCGAGGGCGCGGCCGATGCGCGGGGGGAGGCGCCGGCGGCGATGCCCGGTCGCCGCGACCGGCGGCAGGGCCGCCACGAGGCGCGCGGCGCCCGTGCCCGCCCGGACCGGCACGGGGGCCGCGAGGTCGGCGGCGGCCGCCTCGGGGGTCTCCACGGCGGGCGGGCGCCGCAGGCGCGCGACGAGGAGGAGCGCGGAGCACGCGGCGATGATGAGGAACAGGACGACCGCGATCGCCGAGGCGTAGCCGAAGCTCAGCTGGCCGATCCCGTTCCGATAGATGTAGTAGGTCACGACCGTGGTGCTCGTCCCCGGGCCACCGCCGGTGAGCGTGAAGAGGACGTCGATCGTCTGGAGCGCGAGGATGATCGTGAGCACCGCGACGACGAAGAGCGTTGGCGCGATCGCGGGCAGCGTGACGTGCCGGAACGCGGCCCAGCCCGCGGCGCCGTCCATCCGCGCCGCGCGGTACTGCGCCGCGGGGATCGTGCGCAGCGCCCCGAGCAGCAGGAGCGCCATGAGCGGCACCGTCCGCCAGGCCGTCGCGACGACAGCGATCGCCATCGCCGTCGTCGGGGATTCCAGCCACTTCACCGGTCCGTCCGCGAACCCCGCCGCGTTCGCGAGCGCGGTCATCAGCCCGTACTGGGAGTGGAAGATGAACTTCCAGTAGAGCCCCGTGACGATCGGTGCGACCGCCCAGGGCAGGAGCACGGCGATGCCCACGAGCGTGCTGAATCGGAACGCACGGTCGAGCAGCATCGCGCAGGCGAGCGCGAGCGGGACGGTGAGCGCGACGACGCCCCCGGCGAGCACGAGCGTCCGCGGCACCGCCTCGAGGAAGCTCGTGTCCCGCGGCATCCGGACGAGGAAGTTGTCCAGGCCGACGAATCGGATCGTGTCGTCCTTGAGGAGCTCGATCCGCAGGGTCGCCATGCCGAAGACGGCGAGGATCGGCGGCAGCACGAAGATCGCGAGGAGGACCGCGCCGGGAAGGAAGCCCAGGTAGCCGAAGGCGTGGTCGCTCATCCGGTCGACGCGACCGGCGAGGCGGGCGGGGAGCGAGCGCGCGGAGGTGACGAGCGACACGGGTGCTCCGTGGGCGGGGAGACGCGTGGCCTGGACCGTAGATTGTCGACAATATCCGTCGGTCCGGCGATGGTAGCGAGACGGGGGGTGCCCGTCAACGCGCCGGCGCGGGGCGGGCGGCGAGCGACGGGCGCGCACGTCCCGGCGCGGCCCGCGCGGCCCTTCCCGCGCGCAGCCCCGATACTTGCCGCGGGAGCGCATCCGGGCCGGTGTCCGGCGCGGCCTTCAAAACCGTCGACGCGGCGCCCGGCGTCGCGTGGTGGGTCCGACTCCCACGCGCTCCCGCCACCGCCCCTGCGCTACTCGCGGACCGCCCCGGTCAGGAACCCGCGCACGAAGCGCCGCTGCAGGACGATGTACGCCGCGACGACCGGCAGCGCCACGAGCACCGCCGCGGCCGCGATCACCGTCTGGTCGCTGTACCTCTGCGCGCCGGAGAAGTAGCCGAGCGCGAGCGGGGCGGTGAGCAGGTCGCCCGTGGGGTTCATCACGAGCGCCAGCAGGTAGTCGTTCCACGTGTACATGAAGACGAGCGCGGCGAGCGTGAGCGACGCCGGCAGCGCCGACGGCAGGAGCACTCCGACGAGCGTGCGCAGGTGCCCTGCCCCGTCCATCCGCGCCGCCTCGATCACCGCCCGGGGCGAGGACCGGAAGAAGGCACGCATCCAGAAGGTGCCGAGGCAGACCGAGACCCCGATCTGCGGGAGGATCAGCGCGGCGTAGCTCTCCGTGAGGCCCGCGTCCCGGAAGGTGCGGTAGAGCGGGATGATCAGCGATTCATACGGGATCACCAGCCCCGCCATGAGCACGACGAAGATGAGGTTCGCCCCGGGGAAGCGCATCGTGCCGAGGCCGTAGCCGGCCAGGATCGAGAGCGCGACCGCGCCCACCGTCACGGTCACCGCGACGATCGCGCTGTTCACGAGCGCCCGGTCGAAGCCGCCCTTCTGCCAGGCGGTGGCGAATGCGTCGAAGGACGGGTCGGTGGGGAGCGTGAAGCCGGTCACGAGATCGGTCTGGCGGCTCAGGGCGAGGAAGAGGATCGCCACGAGCGGGTAGACGGCGACGACGCTGAAGACGATGAGCAGGAGATGGGTGAGGGTCCGCTCCAGCGTCGTGGTCATCGCGCCACGCCCTCGTCCCCGCGCTCACCCAGGCGCACGAGGATCACGGAGACCACGAGGATCACCACGGTCATCACCACCGCGACCGCGGAGCCGGTGCCGAGCCTGCGCGCTTCGAAGCCGAAGTGGTAGAGGAGGATCGACGGGGTCGTCGTGGCGTCGCCGGGCCCGCCCGTCGTCGTGATCCAGATGAGGTCGAAGTTGCGGAGCGCGAAGATCACCGTCAGCGTCAGCGCGACGACGATCTCGTTGCGCAGGCCGGGGATCGTGATCGCGCGCAGCTCGCGCCACCAGCCGGCCCCGTCCACGCGCGCCGCGTCGTAGAGGTCGAGCGGGATCTTCTGGACGCCTGCCACGAAGAGCACCATGCACAGGCCGCTGTTCAGCCACGTCCCGATAAGCCCGATCGCCGGGAGGGCCAGGTCGAAGTCCCCGAGCCATGCGCGTGCGAACCCGCCGAGGCCCACGGCCCGGAGGATCTCGTTCACGACGCCGTCCCGCGAGTAGATCCAGCCCCACGCGATCGCCACCACGACCATCGCGATCGTCTGCGGCAGGAACAGCAGGACGCGATACGTGGCCATCCCGCGGATGCGCACCCGTGAGAGGAGCGCGGCGAGGACGAGCCCGATGCAGACGGGCAGGATCGACGCGAAGACGACGAGGACCGCGGAGCGCAGGAACGCCGTGTAGATGTCCGGGTCGCCGAGGACATCCGCGTAGTTCTCCAGCCCGACGGGTGTCGGCGTTCCCACGCCCTTCCACTTCCAGGTGGAGAAGAGGACCGTCTGGAGGAGGGGCAGGACCCCGAAGACGCAGAAGAGCGCGAACGCGGGCAGGACGTAGAGGAAGCCGACGAGGCGGGGGGGGCCGGCGGGGGGGGGCCCGCGCCCCCCCCCCCCCGCCCCCGGGGAGGACCGAGGCGGCCGGCGC
>JBJTJV010000302.1:0-5041 GCA_046352645.1 Chloroflexota bacterium
GGGGTCCGGGGCGGTCGTCATGCCGCCATCATCACGCGCCGATGCGCGCGCCGCTCGCCGCGTCGAACAGGTGGGCGCGTCCGGGTGCGACCGACGCGCGGAGCGGCTGCCCGATCCGGAGCGGCAGGTCCGGGCTGACGCGGGCGACGATCGTCGCGCCCCCGGCGGTCAGCTCCACGAAGGTATCCGAGCCGATCGGCTCGAGGAGCGCGACCGTGGCCGGGAAGCCATCCGGTGCGTCCTCGGCGTGGACGCGCACGTCCTCCGCGCGGACGCCGAGCGTGACGCGCGCGGGCGGTGCGGCCGTCAGGCCGAGCGCGGCCGGGTCGCCGAGCGGGATCTCCAGGCCGTCCGCCACGAGCGCCGCGGCGTCCGCGCCGATGCGCAGCTCCCCGTCCACGAGGCGCATCCGCGGCTTGCCCACGAAGGTCGCCACGTACGTCGTCGCCGGGCGTCGGTAGATCTCCATCGTCGTGCCGAACTGGACGAGCTTCCCGTCGCGCATCACCGCGACGAGGTCGGAGAGCGTCATCGCCTCCTCCTGGTCGTGGGTGACGAAGACGCTCGTGGTGCCGAGGGCGAGGTTGAGGTGCTTCACCTCGGTGCGCATCCGGGCGCGGAGCGCCGCATCGAGGTTGCTGAACGGCTCGTCGAGGAGGAAGACGAGCGGCTGCTTCACCAGGGCACGGCCGAGCGCGACGCGCTGCTGCTGGCCGCCGGAGAGCTGGCCCGGCTTGCGCTCGAGGAGGTGCCCGATGTCGAGCATCTCCGCGACCGCGCGCACCCGCGTGCGCACCTCGTCACCCGGCCGCCGGTCGAGCTGGAGGCTGAAGGCGATGTTGTCGTAGACGGTCTTGTGCGGGTAGAGCGCGTAGTTCTGGAAGACCATCGCCATGCGCCGCTCGTTCGGCGGCGTGCGGGTGATCTCCCGTGGGCCGAGACGGACCGTCCCGGTGTCCGGCACGTCGAGCCCCGCGATGATGTTCAGCGTCGTGCTCTTGCCGCAGCCGGACGGTCCGAGGAGGGTGACGAAGGCGCCCGCGGGGATCGAGAGCGAGAGCGCATCGAGCGCGCGCACCCGGCCGTAGTGGCGCGAGATGCCGTCGAGGTGGAGCGATGCGTCCTCGGCGATCGGAGCGGTCATGCGCGGCCTCCGGCGGGGAGCGGGGATGGACACCGGCCGGGACGCCTGCCCGGGAGCGTGTTCCGGGACCGGGTGCACGCGCCGACGAGCCCCGGCGTCGGGCCGATTTGTCGACAATATACGCCGAGGGTGGCCGCACATGCACCGCGCGTGGGCCCGGCAGCCCCCCTACGATGCCCCGGGGCAGGTGACCGCCGCCGGCCGGGCCGGCCCCGCCGACGGAGCGACCGACGATGCGCAGGATCTTCGCGGAAGGTGGCCGGGCGGTGATCCGGGAGGTCGAGGCCCCCGAGCCGCGCCCCGGCGAGGTGCTCGTCCGCACCGCCGTCTCCACGGTCAGCGCAGGGACCGAGCTCCTCATCCTGCGCAAGAGCGCCGTGCCGGACGCCGTGGACGAGGAGTACCCCGGTGCCGCGCCCTGGGAGGACCCCGCGTTCCGGGCGGGGATCCCGCTGCCGCTCCGGCCCCGCCGGCCCGTCCCCGGCGGGATCTCGCTCGGCTACAGCTGCGCGGGCACGGTGATCGGCGTCGGCGCGGGCGTCACGGACCTCGCGCCCGGCGATCGCGTCGCCTGCTCGGGGAGCCAGTGCGCCCACCACGCGGAGATCGTCGCCGTCCCGCGGAACCTCACCGTCCGCGTCCCCGCCGACGTGCCGATCGCGGACGCCTCCTTCGTCACCCTCGGTGCGATCGCGACGGAGGCGATCCGCCGGACGGAGGTGACGTTCGGCGAGACGATCGTGCTCTACGGCCTTGGGCTGCTCGGCCTGCTCGCGGGCCAGATCGCGGCCGCCGCGGGGATCTACACGATCGGCCTGGACCTCGACCCGCGCCGCCTCGCGCTCGCCCGCGCGCTCGGCATCACGGACGTCCACGACCCGTCCACGACGGACGTGCCCGCGCTCGTCCGCGCCGAAGCCCGCCGTGCGCGCGCGGACGGGGTGATCCTCGGCGTCGTGACGCCCTCGAGCGAGCCCCTCGCCCAGTCGCTCGCGATCTCCCGCCAGAAGGCGCGCGTCGTTGGCCTCGGCGTCTTCGGGATGCACCTCGACCGGGACCTCCTCGGCGACCGCGAGATCGTCCGCTCCATCGCCTACGGGCAGGGCCGCTACGACCCCGCCTACGAGGAGAACAACGTGGACTACCCGATCGGGATCGTCCGCTGGACGGAGAACCGGAACGCGCAGCACGTCCTCCGGCTCATGGCGGAGGGCAGGCTCGTCACCGCGCCGCTCGCGCAGCCGTTCGCCTTCGCGGACGCGCCCGCGGGCTACGCGCTCCTCCAGTCCCCGGAGCGGCCGCCCACGATCCAGCTCGTCCACGAGGCCTGAGCGGGCGCCCCTCCCGATGTCCGCCGATCCCGCCGCGGCGCTGCCGCTCCGTCCGCTCCGCACGGACGACATCACCGCCGTCCGCTGGCTCGCCGACCCGCGGCCGAGCCCGGACGGCGCGCGCGTCGCCTGCGTGGAGCGCCGGGTGGACGCGGCGCTCGGCACGGTCCGCGCGCGGATCCTCGTCGTGCGGGCCGCGGACGGGTCCGTCGCCACGCCGAGCCCGGACGACGCGGCCGCCGCCGCGCCCCGCTGGCGTCCGGACGGCAGCGGCCTCGTCTTCCTCGCCGGCCGCGCCGGGGCGACCACCGCCTGGGCGTGCGACGCGGACGGTGCCGGCGCAGCCCCGATCGCGGACCTCCCGGACGGCATCGCCGCCGTGGAGCCGCTCGCGGACGGAGCGCTCCTGTGCATGGTCCGGACCGAGCGTCCCGGTGATGCCGGCGCCCCGCTCTGGGAGGTCCCCGCGAGCGGCTGGCGGCGCGACGGCCTGCCGGACGCGGAGCGTCATGCGGACGGCGCGATCGTCCTGCGCAGCCCGGACGGGACGCTCCGGACGCTCGCGCGCGGCACGCGTGACCGCGCGCCCGCGGCTGCACCGGACGGCGCCACGATCGCGCTCATCTCCGCCCGCGGCGTCCGCGAGGGGACGGGCGCGCGGAGCGGCATCTGGCTCGTCGCGCGCGCCGGCGGGCCGCTCCGCTGCCTCGTGCCGCCCACCGGCCGCGTCAGCGCGCTCGCATGGGCACCGGACGGGTCCGCGATCGCGTGGCTCGGGCTGCGCGACGGCAGCCGCGCGGCGCGCGCCGACCGGCTCCACGTGACGGAGATCGCGAGCGGCAGGACGCGGACGCTGCCGCTCCCCGGCGTCTCCGCTGCCGGCGCCGCGATCCGGGCGGACGACCCCCGGGGGATGGGCGATGCGCCGCTCGCCTGGACGGCGGATGGCCGGATCTGGCTCCGCTGGGTGACCGACGGGATGGGGCGGATCGGCTGGGTGGACCCGGCGGGCGATGGGCCGCCCGTGGCGCTCGCGGCCGGTGGCGATGCCCCGCTCGCCCTGGGCGTCACGCCGGACGGTGCCGCCGTCGCGCACGTCACCGCGACGCCGGACGACCCGGGGCCGCTCGTCCTTGTCCGGGTCGCGGACGGGCGGACGCACCTGCGCTGCGACCGGAACCCCTGGCGCGCGCGGATCGCCTTCGGCCGCACGGAGCGCGTGGCGGCCGGGGCGCCGGACGGCGGCCGGAGCGAGGCGTGGCTGACGCTCCCGCCCCCGGTGGGCGCCGCCGGCCCCGCCCCGCTCGTCGTCTCGGTCCACGGCGGGCCGCACTACGCCGTCGGGCCACGCTTCTCCTTCGAGGCGCACCGGATCGCGGCGCGCGGCTACGCGGTCCTCGCCGGGAACCCGCGCGGGTCGGCGGGCTACGGTGACGCGTTCGCGGAGGCGATCGCGGGCGACTGGGGCGGCCCGGACCTCGCGGACACGCTCGCGCTCACGGAGGCGGCGGGCGCGCACCCCGCGGTCGACGGTGCCCGCGTCGCGATCACCGGCGTGAGCTACGGCGGCTGGATGACGCTCTGGGCGATCGCGCGGACCGACCGCTTCCGGGCGGCGATCGCGGAGAACCCGATCGCGGACCTGCTCTCGGCCTTCGGCTCCGGCGAGGACGACGGCGCGTTCTGGGCCGATTCGCTCGGCGGCGCGCCGTGGGAGCTCCCGGACCGCTACGCGGGGCGCTCGCCGCTCGTCCACGCGGACGCGATCCGGACGCCCCTCCTCCTCCTCCACGCGGAGCTCGACCGGAACTGCCCGCCGAGCCAGAGCGCGGAGCTGTTCACGGCGCTCCGCGGGCTCGGCCGCACCGTCCGGTACCTGCGTGCCCGCGCGGTCGGCCACCTCATGAACTTCACCGGCACCGCCGCCTTCCGCGCCGCGCGCGCGGACGCGGTCGATGCCTGGCTCGACGCGTACCTGCGGGACGACGACGCCCGCGCCTGACCCCCGCACATCCCCCACGGAGGCACCCGACCGATGTCCGACCGACCCGACGGTCTCGTCATCCACCGCCGCGGCGCGGCAGGCTGGACCCCCGCGCTCGACCCGCGCCTCACCGACCTCGTGACGCGCGGCCGGAACGCGTTCCTCGCCACGGTCGCCGCGACCGGTGCGCCACAGCTCAGCCCCGTCTGGTATGCCTGGGACGGCGACGCGTTCCTTGTCGGCGCGGCCCGGGCCACGGCGAAGGTCGCGAGCATCCGCCGGGAGCCGCGGGTCGCCCTGTGCATCGACGACGAGCCCGGCGGCATCTACGTCACGGCGATGGGCGCGGCCGAGATCGTGGAGCTCCCCGACGGGGCGGACCGGGCGCCGATGCGGGACCTCCTGCGGCCGCTCCTCCTCCGCTACATGCCCGACCCGGCCGAGGCCGACGCGTACGGGGCCGCCACGGACGCGGCGGTCACCTTCGTCGCGATCCGGCAGCGGCCCGAGCGGCTCGTCTGGTTCGGGGGCGTCACGGCGGGCTGACGCCGCCCCGGCGCCCCGATCGCGCCCGCGGCCGCC
>JBJTJV010000303.1:0-6559 GCA_046352645.1 Chloroflexota bacterium
CAAGCAGGACGGCGTCTCGCTCGTCCTCACCACGCACTACATGGACGAGGCCGAGCAGCTCTGCGACCGCCTCGTCGTGATGGACAAGGCGCGCATCGTCGCGGAGGGCTCGCCGCGCGCGCTCATCGCCGAGCACGCCACGCGCGAGGTCCTCGAGCTGCGCTTCCGGCCGGACGCGCGGCCCGCGGACGACGACCCGGCCTTCGCCGGGCTCGCGGCGCGGATCGAGACGCTGCCCGATCGCACGCTCCTCTACACGGAGGACGGGGAGGCTGCCGCGGAGGCGGTCCACGCCCGCGGCCTGCGCCCGGAGGCCGTCCTCGTCCGGCGCAGCTCCCTCGAGGACGTCTTCCTCCGGCTGACCGGCCGGACGCTCGTCGACTGAGCCGGCGCGGCCACATGCGCGCACCCGGCCCGGTCCGCATCCTCGAGCACCGCCTGCGCAGCTACCGGCGCCAGTGGCGCGGGTCGGTCTTCTCCACCTTCCTCACCCCGGTCCTCTTCCTCGCCTCGATCGGTGTGGGGCTCGGCGCGCTCGTGGACGCGAACGCTGCGGGGACCGGCGCGATGGACGCAGCCTATATCGCCTTCCTCGCGCCGGGCATCCTCGTCGCCTCCGCGATGCAGACCGCCTCGTTCGAGTCGACGTGGCCGGTCGCCGCGGGGATCGTCTGGGACCGCACCTACCTCGCCGCGCTCGCCACCCCGATCCGGACGCTGGACATCGCCCTCGGCAACCTCCTCTTCGTCGGCTTCCGACTCATCGTGTCCGGCGTGGTCTTCCTCGCGGTCGCGGTGCTCTTCGGGGCGATCTCGCCGCTCGCGGGCCTCGCGATCCTGCCCGTCTCGGTGGCCACCGGGATCGCCTTCTCCGCGGCGATCCAGGCGTTCTCCGCGACGCAGCGCGGCGACCAGGGGTTCACCCTCCTCTTCCGCTTCGTGATCACCCCCCTCTTCCTCTTCTCCGGCACCTTCTTCCCCATCGAGGAGCTGCCCGAGGCGATCCGCTGGGGCGCCTGGCTCTCGCCGCTCTGGCACGGCATCGACCTCGCGCGCGGCATCGCGCTCGGCGGGATGGAGCCGCTCCTCCCCGTCATCCACGCGCTCGTGCTCGCCGCCTTCCTGGGCGCCGGCCTCGTCGCGTCGGCGGTCCTCTTCCGACGCCGGATGGTCCGCTGATGCGACCTGCGCTCGCCTGGCTCATGCCCGGCACCGTCGGCCTCGGCCGCGCCGCGCGGCTCTACGAGCGGAACCTGCGCGTCGCGCGGCGGACCTGGGTCGCGATGGCGACCGGGTTCTTCGAGCCGGTCTTCTACCTTGTCGGCCTGGGCTTCGGGGTCGGCGCGCTCGTCGGCGACGTGGGCGGCCTGCCCTACGCGGTCTTCGTCGCCCCGGCCCTCATGGCGACCTCGGCGATGAACGGCGCGCTCTACGACGCGACCTTCAACATGTTCTTCAAGCTGCGCTACGCGAAGACGTACGACGCGGTCCTCTCCACGCCGCTCGGGCCCGCCGACATCGCGGCCGCGGAGGTCGCCTGGGCGCTCACCCGCGGGCTCTTCTACGCGATCGGCTTCGCGGTGCTCATCGTGCTCCTCGGGCTCGCCCTCTCGCCCCTCGTGGTCCTCGCCGTCCCGGCCGCGATCCTCATCGGCTTCGCCACCGCGGGCATCGGCACCGCCGCCACGACCTTCATGCGCCGCTGGCAGGACTTCGACCTCATCACCGTGGTCACGCTCCCGCTCTTCCTCTTCTCGGCCACCTTCTTCCCCCTCGATGTCTACCCCGAGCCGCTCCGGACGGTCGTGGAGTGGACGCCCCTCTACCGGGGCACGCACCTGATCCGCGGCCTCACCACCGGTACCGTGGACGCGACCGCGCTCGTGGATATCGTCTACCTGCTCGCCCTCGGCAGCGCCGGGCTCGCGGTCACCTCGCGCAGGCTGGGGCGGCTGCTCCGGAAGTAGGCCGCCGCGCCCGCGGGCGCCCGTCAGGCGCCGTCCGGCCGGATCGCCCCGAAGCGCCTGCGCTCCCGCCCGAGGTGCGCCGCCCAGGTGAGCTGCTCCGCGCCCGCGAACGCCATCCAGGCCGCGAGCGCGTCGCGGATCGCCGACACGCAGCCGGGCTCCGCGTCCGGGTCGAAGCCCTCCTCCCACCACCAGCCGTCGATCCTGGCTCCGCCCGCCGCGCGGTCGATGCGCGGCTCCACCCGCCCGATGCACCGGTCGCCCCAGAGGAGCGGCAGGACGTAGTAGCCCCACCGCCGGCGCGCCGGGGGCGTGTAGACCTCCCAGCGGTAGGCGAAGCCCCAGAGCGCCGCGAGCAGGTCACGGTCCCACGCGAGCGGATCGAGCGGCGCGAGGAGCGTGGCGGTCCGCGGCTCGGGCAGCGCAGCCGATGCCTCCGCGGCCGCGAGGAGCGGCAGGTCCTCCGCCACGACGTGACGGGTGCCGCGGACGCCTGCGACCGTGACCGGCACGAGCGCCCCCGACGCGACGAGGGCCGCGCGCGCCTCCTCGCGCGACGGCGCGTCCGGTGCCATGCCCGGCGTCCGCCGGGCGGGCGCGATGTCGATCCAGAGCTCGGCCTGGCCGCCCGTGCCGAGGAGCCCGTGCGCCCGGTGGCGCGAGAGGAGCCGGTGGAGGACGCGGGCATCGGCGGGCACGTCGCGCGCGAGGAGCGCGGGCGGGACGATCCGCTCGATCCGGTCGAAGGTGCGCCGGCTGCCCGTCCGCTGCGTGACGCCGAGGATGCCCGCGACGGTGAGCACCTCGAGCGCGGCGCGCGTCTCGCCCGTGGGGCCCCACCACCAGTCGATCGCCGGCCCGCGCCCGAAGTCGCCGGTCGTGACGGGACCGTGTGCGTCGATCCGCGCGAGGATCGCGTCGATCGTGGGCTGCAGCCGCGGGAAGGTCGTCGTCGCGTGGCGGGCGCGTTCCCGCTCCCAGGTATCCCGATGCCAGGGGACCTCGTCCATCGGCACGACGGACAGGCCCTTGTTCCACAGCTCTATGAGCGTGCGCCGCTCCGAGAGGAGCTCGGTCAGCCACGCGGGCCGGTAGCCCGCGACCCGTGCGTGGAGGACGAGGTCGTGGTTCCGGCCCGCGACCGCGAGCGGGTCGATCTGCACGGAGCCGAGCCGCCGGACGAGCGCCTCCACCGCATCCGGGCCACCTTCGAGCGCGCGCGCCGGTGCGAGCGCGTGGCGCCGGACGAGGAAGCTGCGCGCGGTCGCCGCGGAGACCGGTCGCGGGGTGGGCGTGGGCATCCGCCGTAGGATACGCGCGCGAACCGTCCGCAGCGGTCCGCGGGGGCCGCGGCCCGGCTGTCCCTATACTCCAGCGTGCCGATGACGACCGCCCGCGACTACTACGACATCCTCGGCGTCCCGCGCGGGGCGACCGACGACGAGGTCAAGAAGGCCTTCCGCCGTCTCGCCCAGCAGTGGCACCCGGACGTGAACCGGGAGCCCGGCGCGGACGAGCGGTTCAAGGAGATCAACGAGGCCTACCAGGTCCTCTCGGACCCGGAGCGGCGCCGGCAGTACGACACCTTCGGCCGGGCCGGCGTCGGCGGATCCGGCGCGGAAGGCTACGGGCCGTTCGGCGGCTTCTCGGGCTTCGGCGACATCTTCGATGCGTTCTTCGGCGGCGCGCAGGCGGGGACGCGGCGGGGTCGGCCCCCCGCGTGCGCGGACCTGCGCTACGACCTCCGCCTCACCTTCGAGGAATCGATCCGGGGCACGGAGAAGGAGATCTCCTTCTCCGCCCTCGGCCGCTGTGACGCCTGCGAGGGGAGCGGCGCCGCGCCGGGGACGACGCCCGTCGGGTGCACCGCCTGCGGGGGCTCCGGAGAGGTGCGCCAGGTCCGCCAGACGATGCTCGGCCAGATGGTGAACGTGACCACGTGCCCCACCTGCCGCGGGCTCGGTCGGACGATCGCTACCCCGTGCACCGCCTGTCGCGGCGAGGGCCGCGCCGAGCGCCGCAGGACGCTCCGCGTGACGATCCCGGCAGGCATCGACGACGACCACCAGATCCGCCTCTCCGGCGAGGGCGAGACCGGCCCGCGCGGCGGCGTCCCCGGCAACCTCTACGTCGTCGTCCATGTCGAGGCGCACCCGCAGCTCCGGCGCGAGGAGACCGAGCTCTACTACGCGCTGCCGGTCTCGATCACGCAGGCGGCGCTCGGTGCCCGGATCACCGTCCCGACCCCGGACGGCCCGGAGACCGTGGAGATCCGCCCCGGCACGCAGCACGGCGCGGAGATCCGCCTCCGCGGTCGCGGTGTGCCGCACCTCCGCCGGACGAACGTCCGCGGCGACCTCCACGTGCTCGTCGACCTCAAGGTGCCGACGCGCCTGAGCGCGCGCCAGCGCGAGCTGCTCGAGGAGCTCGCCGAGGAATCCGGCGAGGTCGCGGACGCGGCGGCAGGCGCGGACGCGGCGGCGCCGACGCGCGGCACACGGGGCAAGCGCGGCATCACGGACCGCCTGAAGGACGCGATCAGCTGAGCGGCGGCGGCGGTCCCGGGTCCGGCACCTGGCTCGAGCTCACGGTCCGGGCGGACCAGGAGGCGGTCGCGCCGGTGAGCGCCATCCTTGCGCGCGTCGCGCCCGGCGGCGTCTCCGTGGAGATCCCGTTCCGGCTCGTGGCCGAGGGGCTCGCCGCGGAGGTCGAGGCGGACGCCCCCGCGATCGTCCGCGCGTACCTGCCCGCCATCGACCCCGCTGCCGCCGAGGCCGCGGTCGCGGACGCCCGGCGCGACCTCGGCCACCTCCAGGGGTTCGGCCTCCGGCCGATCGGCGAGCTCGAGGTGCGGCCGGTCCACGAGGAGGACTGGGCGGCCGCGTGGAAGGCGCACTTCCCCGTCCTGCGCGTCGGACGGCGCCTCGCCATCCGCCCGACGTGGCGTCGCCACCGTGCCGCACCGGGCGACGTCGTCCTCGCGCTCGACCCCGGGATGGCGTTCGGCACGGGGCTTCACCCCACGACCCGGCTCTGCCTCGCGGGGATCGAGGCGTGGGCGGACGGGGGCATCGTCGACGGCGCGCGTGCGCTCGACGTGGGCTGCGGATCCGGCATCCTCGCGATCGCGCTCGCGAAGCTCGGCGCCGCTTCCGTGCTCGGCGTGGACACGGACCCGGTCGCGGTCGAGGCGACCGCGGCGAACGCGCGCCGGAACCGCCTCGCCCGGCGGATCCCCGCCGCACCCGGCTCGCTCCCGGTCGCGGGCGGTCCCTACGATCTCGTGGCCGCGAACCTCATCGCGTCGCTCCTCGTGGCGCTCGCGCCGGAGCTCGCGGCCTCCGTGCGGCCCGGCGGGCGGCTCCTCGCGTCGGGGATCTTCATCGACCGGGAGGATGCGGTCCGCGCGGCGTTCGCGGCCGCGGGCCTGCGCGTCCACGCCCGGGCGGGCGAGGGGGACTGGGTCGCGCTCGACTGCATCCGGGACGACGGAGGTGCCGCGTGATCATCCCGCCCGCGCTCTTCCCGGTCCTGCTCACCGCGCACATCACGCTCGCGATCAGCCTCTTCCTGCCGAGCTTCCTCCTGCCCTTCACGATGCGCACGCGCGCCCGGGACGGCAAGCCGCTCGTCACGACGGAGCACGGACGCTTCGTCCGCTTCCTTCTGTGGCTCGAGCGGAACGGCACCGTGATCATCGGCGCGGGGGTCGCGGCCACCGGGATCGGGATGCTGACCATCCTCGGCGCCACCCTGCTCTCGCAGCCGTGGCTCCTCGCGGGGATCTCGATCTACGTGAGCATCCTTGTCGTCTCGTTCTTCATCCAGCGGCCGGGCCTGCGCCGGCTGATCGGCCTGCGCGCGGACGCGACCCCGGAGGAGCAGGAGAGGTGGAAGGTCCGCGCCCGTCGGCAGCGCTACATCTCCTACGGCATGGCCGCCGCGATCGGGCTGATCGGCTGGCTGATGATGACGAAGCCCGGCGCATGAGGACATCCCCGCCCGGGGCTGCCCGCGAAGTGGGAGCGTGATGGACGGAGCCGACTGCCTCTTCTGCCGGATCGCGGCCGGCACCATCCCCGCGCGCGTCGCGCACGCGGACGAGCTCATCGTCGCGTTCCACGACATCGCCCCGCAGGCGCCCGTCCACCTGCTCCTCATCCCGCGCCGGCATCTCGCCTCCGTGCGCGAGCTCGGCCCGGACGATGGTGCCCTCCTCGCGCGCGTCCACGCGGTCGCGGCCCGCCTCGCGGCGGAGCTCGGGGTCGCGGAGAGCGGCTTCCGGCTCGTGACGAACGCGGGGCCGGACGCGGGCCAGTCCGTCGCGCACCTCCACTGGCACCTGCTCGGCGGCCGCGGGCTCGGCTGGCCGCCCGGATGACGCCCCGCGTGGCTGCGTGGCTCCGGCCGCTCGCGCTCGCCGCCGTCGCGGCCGCCTTCCTGGTGGGGTGCGTCGGTGGTGCGCCCACGCCCACCGTCCAGCCGCTGCCGACACCGCTCGCCTCGCTGGGGCCCGCGCTCGCGGGGTCCGTCGCCGCGGTCGCGGCCGCGCTCGCGCCGCTCGGCGTCCGCCTCGACCCGCCCCGGACCCC
>JBJTJV010000304.1:0-9402 GCA_046352645.1 Chloroflexota bacterium
GGACGGAGCTCGCGGGAGCTCCAGGCCGAGATCGGGACGGACGCGATGCATGCCCTCGAGGTGGCCCACCTGCTCGGCGCGCTCGCCCGGCCGCCCCGCCTGACGACGGCACCGCGACGGCGATCGTCGTCACGGGGCTGATGGGTGCCGGCAAGACGACGGTCGGCACCCTCCTCGCCACCAGGCTCGCGTGCCCGCTGGACGACAGCGACGCCACGATCATCGCGGAGCAGGGACGGAGCTCGCGGGAGCTCCAGGCCGAGATCGGGACGGACGCGATGCATGCCCTCGAGGTGGCCCACCTGCTCGGCGCGCTCGCCCGGCCGCGCCCGCGCATCGTGACCCCGGCCGCCTACTGCATCGAGGTCCCGGCCTGCCGCGATGCGCTCGCGGGCCCCGGCGTCCGGGTCGTCTGGCTGCGTGCGCGGCCGCAGACGCTCGCCGCGCGGTTCGGCGCCCAGGGGCACCGGCCGATCTACGGCGCCGACCCCGGCATCTTCCTGGCCGCGCAGGCCGAACGGCGCCATCCGCTCTTCGGCGCGCTCGCGGAGCTCACCGTGGACGTCGATGCCCTGGCGCCCGCGGCGATCGTTGCGCGCGTCCTCGCGGGCCTCGGTGCGGGCGGACGGGACGTTTGACGCCTTTTCTCGCGCGCGGGTAGGCTTCGCGGCGGACCACGCCCACGGCGGTCCGTCGCACCAACGGCCGGGACGCCCGGCCCGCGCGGCGCGGATCGTCCGTCCCTGCCGCGCACGCCCCTGCGTGCCGGATGCCCATCCGGGGCGTCCGTGACCGACACCACCGCATGGATCCCCGGCGCACCGCCGGATGAGAGGAAGAGATGTCCGATCCCGTCGTTCTCGCGGTCCTCGTGGCCGCGACGATCGGGGCGCTCGTGCTCGGGTTCGTCGCCCGTGGCATCGTCGCCAACCAGGCCGTCAGGGCCGCCGCCGAGAAGGCCGCCCGGATCGTCGCGGAGGCACGCGCCCAGCAGAAGGAGCTGATCCTCCAGGCCAAGGACGAGCAGGTCGAGCTGCAGCGCCGGGCGGAGGAGGATTCCCGTGCCCGCCGTGCCGAGCTCGCCACCCTGGAGGCGCGCCTCCAGCAGCGCGACGAGCAGCTCGACCAGCGGGCGGACATGATCGCGGAGCGCGACCGGAAGCTCATCGGCCGCGAGCAGGAGCTCGACCGCCAGCGGGAGCAGCTCGCCGCGGCACGCTCGGAGCACCTCGCAGCGCTCGAGACGGTCAGCCAGATGAGCGTCGCGGAGGCGAAGGCCGTCCTCCTCGAGCAGGTCCGGGAGGACGCGGAGCACGACGCGGTGCGCATCACCCGCCAGATCGAGCGGGCCGCCAAGGAGGGCGCCGAGGAGAAGGCGCGGGACGTCGTGGTCACCGCGATCCAGCGGGTCATGGTGGACCACACCGCCGAGATGACCGTGACGGTCGTCCAGATCCCGTCCGACGAGATGAAGGGCCGCATCATCGGCCGCGAGGGCCGCAACATCCGCGCCCTCGAGCAGGCCACCGGCATCGACCTGATCATCGACGACACCCCCGAATCGGTGATCGTCAGCGGCTTCGACCCGGTCCGCCGGGAGATCGCGCGCCTGGCGCTCACCAAGCTCATCGCCGACGGCCGCATCCATCCCGGCCGGATCGAGGAGGTCGTCGCGAAGGCGAAGACCGAGGTCGAGACCGCGATGCGCCAGGCGGGCGAGCAGGCGGTCTACGAGGTCGGCGTCCCCGGCCTGCCGCCGGAGATCATCCGCCTCCTCGGCCGCCTGCGCTACCGCACGAGCTTCGGCCAGAACGTCCTGAAGCACTCCGTGGAGACCGCGGGGCTCGCGGCCGTGATCGCCGCCGAGGTGGGTGCGGACGTCGGCATCGCCAAGCTCGGCGGGCTGCTCCACGACCTCGGCAAGGCCGTGGACCACGAGGTCGAGGGCCCGCATGCCGCGATCGGCGCGGACATCGCGCGCAAGCACAAGCTCAACGAGAAGGTCGTGAACGCGATCGCGGCGCACCACCAGGAGGTGGAGTACACCTGCATCGAGTCGCCGATCGTCCAGATCGCCGATGCGATCAGCGCCTCCCGGCCGGGCGCACGGGGCGAGACGGTCGCCACGTACGTGAAGCGCCTCGAGGACCTCCAGGCGATCGCCGAGAGCTTCGCCGGCGTGGAGAAGTCCTTCGCGGTCCAGGCGGGCCGCGAGGTCCGCATCCTCGTGCGGCCGGACGAGATCGACGACAGCGCGTCGAGCCGCCTCGCCCGCGACATCGTGCACAAGATCGAGGAGAGCCTCACCTACCCCGGCCAGATCAAGGTCACGGTGATCCGCGAGACCCGCGCCGTCGAGTACGCGAAGTGATCGGCGGCGGCGCACGCGCATCGTGAGCACGGTCCGCCCATCCGGGACGACCCGGGTCGCCCGGACGCTGCCCGTCCCGCCGCCGCGCGCCGGGCGGGGGATCGTCCGCGTCCTGATGGTCGGCGACGTCATCGGCCAGCCGGGCCGCGCCGCGCTCGAGCGTGTCCTGCCGGACCTGCGCGAGCAGCGCGGCATCGACCTCGTCACGGCGAACGGGGAGAACCTCGCGGGCGGCATGGGCCTCACGCCGGCGACCGCGCACGCCCTCTACGGCGCCGGCGTGGACGTCATCACGAGCGGCAACCACATCTGGGACAAGAAGGAGATCATCCCGGAGCTCGACCGCGACGAGCGCATCCTCCGGCCGCTGAACTACGGGACGCGCGGCGTGCCGGGCCGTGGCTGGGGCACGTTCCACGCGGCCGACGGCAGCGAGATCGTGGTCATCAACGCCCAGGGCCGCACGTACATGCAGCCGATCGAGAACCCCTTCACCGAGCTCGACCGGCTCCTCGAGGAATCCGCGGACGAGCTGCCCAGCCTCCGCCTCGTGGACTTCCATTGCGAGATCACGAGCGAGAAGACCGCCTTCGGGCTCCATCTCGACGGGCGCGTGAGCGCGGTCGTCGGCACGCACACGCACGTGCCCACCGCGGACCTGCGCATCCTGCCGCGCGGCACCGCGTACGTGAGCGACCTCGGCATGACGGGTGCCGTGGACAGCGTCATCGGGTTCGCGCCCGAGACGGTCCTGCCGCGCTTCCTCACCGGCCTGCCGACGCGCTTCGCGGTCGCGGAGGGCCCGGTCGTCGTCCACGCCGTCCTCCTCGACCTCGACCCCGATGCGGGCGGCCGTGCGGTCGCGGCGGAGCGGATCGCGGAGCTCGTCGAGGACTGACGATGGAGACGGGGCCGCGCGTCGATCTCCACGCGCACTCGACCGCCTCGGACGGCACGCTGGCGCCCGCGGCCCTCCACGCCGCGATGGCCGCGGCGGGGATGACGCTCGTCGCGCTCACCGACCATGACACGCTCGCGGGCGTCCGTGCGCTCCACGCCTCCGGTCTCGGTACGCCGCAGGGCGCCCCGCCGTACGTCGTCGCCGGCATCGAGGTGAACACGGACGGCCATCCCGCGCTGGATGCACACGGGCTCGGCCGGGCGGGCCGCGAGCTGCACGTCCTCGGCTACGGGATGGACCCCGAGGACCCGGTGTTCGACGCGATCCTCGCCCGGCAGCGTGACGGACGGCGCGCCCGCATCGCCGAGATGCTCGCGCGCCTGCACGCGGACGGCCGGAGCATCGCGCTCACGGAGGAGGAGCTCGCGGCGCTCCCCGCCGACGCCGTGGGGCGGCCGCACCTCGCGCGCGCCCTCGTCGCGGGGGGCGAGGTCGCCAGCGTGGACGAGGCGTTCGCCACGCTCCTGCGCGCGGGCTCCCCGTACTGGGTCCCGCGCCGCGGCCTCGATACGCGTGCCGCGATCGAGGCGATCGTCGCGGCGGGCGGTGTCGCGGTCCTCGCGCACCCCGCCGAGGCGGATGCGGTGCCCGACGCGATCGACCGGATGCGCGACTGGGGCCTCGCGGGCCTCGAGGTCCACTACCCCCGCTTCGCGCCCGAGCGGGTCGGGGCGCTCGCCGCGTTCGCCGCGGCCCGGGGGCTGCTCGCGACCGGCGGCACGGACTTCCACGGGGATACCGAGCCCTATGCGACGGCCGCCGGGCGCGTGAGCGTCCCTCCCGCGGCCGCCGAGCGGCTCCTTGCCGCGATCGCCGCATGAGCCTGCGCGCGCTCCCCGTCCTCGATGCCGCCGCGGTCGCCCCGCCCGCGGTCGCGGCACGACCACCGACCCCGGACGCGGCCGTCGCGGAGTTCGCCACGGACGACCTCCTGCAGCCACGCTTCCACCTCTGGACGCTCGGCTGCCAGATGAACCGCTCGGACGCGGAGGAGATGGCGGGCGCGCTCCTCGCGGCGGGCTGCACGGCGGCCCCGTCGCTCGAGGCTGCGGACCTCGTGGTCATCAACACCTGCGCCATCCGGGAGGCCGCGGAGCAGAAGGTGATCGGCCGTCAGGGCGCGCTCGCCCGCCTGAAGTCCGCGAACCCGGCCCTGCGCGTCGTCCTCACGGGGTGCTCGGTCCGCGCGGACAACACGGCGGTCCTCCGCCGTCGCTACCCCGCGGTCGACCTCTTCCTCCGCCCGGACGAGGAGCCCGAGCTGGCCGAGCGGCTCGGCCTTGCCGGTCCGACGGCCGCGGGCAGGCTCGCCCCGGCCGCGTCCGTGGCGCCCGTGCGCGCCTCGCTCGCGGCCACGGCGGACCGGCTGACGGTGACCCGCGCAGCAGCGGTCGCGGACGGCCGCGTCGCGCGGACCGCTGGGCCGCGCGCCTGGCTGCCGATCATCTACGGCTGCGACAAGACGTGCACCTACTGCATCGTGCCCTACAGCCGCGGGCCGGAGCGCAGCCGCCCGTACGACGACATCCTCACGGAGGCCCGGACGCTCGCGGCTGCCGGCTACGCGGAAGTGACGCTCCTCGGCCAGAACGTGAACTCCTGGGGCCACGACCTGCCCACGGACCCCCGCTTCGCCGATGTCCGCGCGGCGCGCGCGCTCGGCCGTGACCTCGCGCTCGACGGGCGCCCGGATATCGCCGCGCTCCTGCGCGCGATCGACGCGATCCGCACGCCGGACGGTGCGCCCGCCATCCCCTGGCTCCGCTTCATCACCTCCCACCCCTGGGACCTCGGTGAGCGGCTCATCGCCGCGATGGCGGAGTGCCCGTCGGTCTGCGAGCACCTCCACCTGCCCGTCCAGGCGGGCGACGACGCCGTCCTCCACCGGATGGGTCGCCAGTACACGGTGGACGCGTACCTCGACCTGGTCGCGCGCCTGCGCGCCGCCATCCCGGGGATCGCGCTCACGACGGACGTCATCGTCGGCTTCTGCGGGGAGACCGACGCCCAGTTCGCCGCGACGCTCGATCTGCTCCGCACGGTCCGCTACGACGGCGTCTTCGCGGCAGCCTTCTCACCGCGGCCGGGGACGCCCGCGGCGCGCCTCGCGGACGACGTCCCCGCGGCCGTGAAGCGCGAGCGGCTGAACGCGCTCCTCGCGCTCCAGGAGGGGATCTCGCACGAGCGCAACCGCGCCTGGATCGGCCGCACGACGGAGGTCCTCGTCGAGGAGGCGCGCCCCGCCCGTGGGGGCCACGGCCACGACGACGCGGACGCACCCGCCCCGGGGGAGGGGAGGCCGCCCGACGCGCGCATCCAGCTCACGGGCCGGAACCGCGAGAACCGCCTCGTCCATCTTCCCGGCGATCCGGCGCTCGTCGGCACGCGCGTCGCGGTGACGATCGAGCGCGCCGGCCCGTACGCGCTCGTCGGGCGCGCGGCAGGGTAGGGGGCCGGGCGCGACGTCCCCACTCCCCCCGCTCCTCGTCCTTGCGGGCGCGACCGCCACGGGGAAGACCGCGCTCGCGCTCGCGCTCGCAGCGGCGCTCGACGGCGACGCGGAGATCGTGAGCGCCGATTCCCGCCAGGTCTACCGTGGCTTCGACATCGGGACCGCCAAGCCGGATGCGGCGGAGCGCGCCCGGGTGCCCCATCACGGGCTCGACCTCGTCGATGCGGATGCGCCGTTCACGGCGGCGGACTTCCGCGCGCACGCCCTGGCGGCCTGCGCCGCGATCGCCGCGCGCGGACGGCTCGCGATCCTCGCGGGCGGGACGGGCCTCTACCTGCGGATCGTGGCGCGCGGCATCGCGATCGAGGAGAGCGGCCACGACGCTGCGCTCCGGGCGGACCTCGAGGCGCGCCTCGCGGCCGAGGGCCTGCCGGCGCTCATCGCCGAGCTCACTGCCCGCGCCCCCGCGACGGCGGCACGGACCGATCGCGCCAACCCCCGGCGCGTCGTGCGCGCACTCGAGCGTGCCCTCCTCGTCGGCGACCGCCCGCCACCCGCGCCGGCCGGCTGGCCCGCCCCCGTCACGTGGCTCGGCCTCCGCAGGGAGCGCGTCCGCCACGACGCGGCGATCGCGGCACGCGCACGCGCACAGCTGACCGGCGGCCTCCTCGACGAGGCGGCGGCGCTCCGGGCCCGCTACCCCGAGACCCTCCCGGCCTTCTCCGCGATGGGCTACCGCGAGGCGTTCGCGCTCCTCGACGGGCACCTCGACCTCGACGGCGCGGTCGCGGAGGACGCGCGCCGGACGATCGCCTACGCACGCCGCCAGGCGACCTGGTTCCGCGCCGAGCCCGGGATCGCCTGGCTCGACGGCGATGCCGACCCGCTGCCGGAGGCGCTCGCCGCGGCGCGGGCGCTCCGGGACGCGGCCCGGGCAGCCGCGCAGGGGAGGAGGTCGTAGGATGCGAGGCGTGCGTACACGTGAACGGACGGTGGAGATCGCCGCCCCGGCCGAGACGGCCTTCCTCATCGCGGTGGACACCGGCGACGACCCCGGCTGGACCGCCCCCGAATCGCTCGAGGAGCTGGCCAACCTCGCGGACACGGCGGGCGCCGAGGTCGTGGGCGCCGAGTGGCAGAACCGCCGCCACATCGACCCCAACTGGTATCTCGGCAAGGGCAAGGCGCAGGAGCTCGCGGAGGCGAAGGCCGAGACCGGGTTCACCATGCTCATCGCGGACGACGAGCTGAAGCCCAGCCAGCAGCGCGCCCTCGAGGAGCTCCTCGGCGTGAAGGTGCTCGACCGGAGCGGCCTGATCCTCGACATCTTCGCCCAGCACGCGCGGACCCACGAAGGTCGCCTCCAGGTGGAGCTCGCGCAGCTCGAGTACCAGCTGCCGCGGCTCACCCGCCTCTGGACGCACCTCTCGCGGACCGGCGGCGGGATCGGCACCCGCGGCCCGGGCGAGAGCCAGCTGGAGACGGACCGGCGCCTCATCCGCACCCGCATCGCGAAGCTCAAGGAGCGCGTGGACGAGGTCCGCCGCGCGCGCGAGGTGACGGCCCGCTCCCGCGACCGCAGGCTCGCCCCCACGGTCGCGATCGTCGGCTACACGAACGCGGGCAAGAGCTCGCTCCTCAACGCGCTCACCGGCACGGAGGCCGCGCACGCAGAGGACAGGCTCTTCGCCACGCTCGACCCCACGAGCCGGGCCGTGCGGCTCGGCGACGGCCAGAGTGCGATCGTCACCGATACCGTCGGCTTCATCCACAAGCTCCCGCACCAGCTCGTGGACGCGTTCCGCGCCACGCTCGAGGAGGTCGCCCGGGCCGACCTCCTGCTCGAGGTCGTGGATATCGCCGATCGCCACCACGCGGAGCACCGCCGGACCGTGGACGAGGTGCTGGCGGGGCTGGGCGCCGGCGAGAAGCCGCGGCTCGTCGTCTGGAACAAGGCGGACCTGCTCGATGCCGCCGCCGCGGATCCGGAGCGACCGGCGCCGGTCATCGGCGACGCGGTCCTTGTCTCCGCGCGCTCGGGGTACGGGCTCGAGACGCTCCGGGCGCGGATCGCGTCCATGCTCGCCGACCAGTGGGAGGAGATCGACGTCGCGATCGGCTACCGCGAGGGCGAGCTGCTCGCGCGGGTGCGCGAGCGTGGCACCGTCACGATCGACTACCGGGGGACCGACGTCCACATCACCGGCCGCGTCACTCCCGCCCTCGCGGGCGAGCGGCGCGCCGCGGCGGACCGCGCCGGGTAGGCACCGCCGTGGCCGCGTCGCACAGCACCCCTGACGGGGCCATCGCCGCCACGCCGCCCGCGCAGCGCCCGGGGGAGGGGACCGCGGCCGACGCAGACGGGCCGCCCGCCCCCGTCCCGGCACCCTCCCCCGAGGAGGCACGCGCCCGGAACCGCTTCCTCGTCGCGATCGGCGCGTCGGCAGCGGGCTCCGCCATGCTCTACCTGTCCGCGACGACGATCATCGCGACGAACGGCGACCCGGACACGGCGGCCCAGCGCACCGCGCTCTACCTGTCGCTCGCGTTCCTCGCGGGCCTCTGGGTGCCGTGGGTGCCGAGCGTCGGACGGCGGGTCGGCATCGCCCCGGCGTACGCGGGATCGCTCGTCCTCTGCGCGGTGGCGACCTTCGTCGCGGGGCTCGCGGCACTGCTCGGCGAGGACCCCGTCACGGCGATGCTCGTCTTCGCCGTCGCGGTCGGCGTGCCGGGAACGGTGAAGGCCGTCTACCACCCGCTCCTCGTGAAGGCGTACTTCCGGACCACCCCGTTCCCGGTCTCCATCACCTGGCAGGGGATCGCGGGAGCGGCCGGCTGGACGGCCGGCAGCATGGTGGGTGGCCTGCTCGCGGACCGCATCGGCCCGGTCGTCGGCCTGCTCGGGGCAAGCGTGCTGCTGCTCTCGCTGCCGCTCGTCGTCGTGCTGCACCGCCCCGATCTCCCCGGCACGCATCCCGGCCCCCGCGAAGGCGCGCTGCGGTCCATGCGCGCCACGCTCGCCCGGGCGCCCCGCTTCCGACGCATCGTCCTGCTCTCGGCGGCGACCGCCCTCTTCCTCACCCCGATGAGCGCGATGGCCGTCCCGCTCGCCCTGGAGCTGCGCCCACCGGACGAGTGGCGCGCGACCGGCGCCAGCCTCCTCATGAGCGCCTTCGCGCTCGGGCGGTTCCTCGCCCCGCCGCTCGTCCGGCGGCTGTCGCGGGACGGCGATCTCGTCGCCGGCACGGCGCTGGCGGGCCTCGCGTCGGGCATCGTCCTGCTCGTCTTCGCGGCGATCTCCACGGCCGGCGGCAACACGCGCGAGCTGCTCGCCTGGGCTCTCCTCGGCCTCGGCTATGGCGGGCTCTCCTACGGCGCGAAGTCGCTCACGACGGCCGCGACGGACGACGATGCAGACCCCGAGGAGAAGGCACGGATGCAGGCGGTCCTCGTCCTGCTCGGTGCGGTCGCCGCGTCCGCGGGCGCCTGGCTCTGGGGGTGGACGATGGACACGTACGGCGCGATCGCGGCGATCGCGGTCGGCGGCGTGGGCGTCCTCGTCCTGTCGCTCCTCCTCGGCGGCGCCGGGCTGCGCGCCCGGCTGCTGCGCCGGCGCCC
>JBJTJV010000305.1:0-2941 GCA_046352645.1 Chloroflexota bacterium
CTGTTGAAGTGATCGGGCTCACGCTCCGCCACCGTGCGCTCGAGCAGGTCGCCGCTCTCGTGAACGAGGGCGCCCGTGGCGGCGTCCCAGAGCGCGAACGAGCGCGCGCCGGGCACCACGATGATGTCCGTGTCGCCATCGCCGTCGGTGTCCCCGAGGGCCGTGGTGGCCTCGAGGTTGCCGAGCTCACCGGGCGCCTGGAGCAGCGCTGCATCGGGGAAGGCGGCCGGGTCGAGCACGAGGTCGGCGACGTCGGCCTCCTCGCTGTACCCGCCGTCGAAGTCGCGCGTGTCGCCCTCGTTCGTCGTGACGAGGAGCAGGCGGCCATCGATCTCGGTCGCGACGATGTGGTCCGGGCGGAAGAGCGCGAAGGCCGGCCGCGGGCGGATGTCGATACCGCCATCCTCGTCGCCGGCGTCGATGCCGTTGCCGGGGAGCGAGAGGTCCTTCAGGCCGAGGTCGAGGATCGCGGCGATCCGCGGGGCCGCGTGGTCCACGACGGCGACCGCGTTGTTCTCCTGGAGCGTCACCCAGGCGGTCCGGCCGTCCGGGGAGACCTCGACCACCTCGGGCTCGAGGTCCTCGGCGACGCCCGCCTCGGGACCGTACACGAGGACACCGGCCGGGAGCTCGTCGGCACGCGCACCACCCTCGGCGAAGTCGGCGAAGCCGAGGGTCGTGACGGTGGCCGCTTCCGGCCCGGCCGAGAGGTCGATGATGGAGATGGAGCCCGGATCGTCGAGGGAGTAGTGCTCGGCGGGCTCGCCCTCGTCGGCGGTGACGATCCGCTGCCCGTCGGCGGTGAATGTCAGGTGGTCCGGGTGGGAGCCGACCGTGACCTCGGCGAGGACCGCACCCGTCGCGTCCATGATCACGACGCTGCCGGGCGTGCCGGGGTCGCGGGCCACGGTCGCGGCGAAGAGGCCGTCATGGGCGGCAACGGCGGTCGGCGAGCCATCGACAGCGATGGATGCAACGAGCGTCGGGGCTGCCGGGTCGGCCAGCGAGACGAGGTCGATCGCATCCGTCTCGCCGTTGTTCCCCGCGAGGATGCGCGACGTCGGATCCCATGCGATGACCTCGGTCGCGCCCTCGTCGAACGAGCCCATCGCGAGCGTGGCGAGCGGGGTGAGGACGAGCGTGTCCTCCGCGGCGGCGGGACCCGCCAGTCCGGCGCTGAGCGCGAGCGCCCCCAGCACGGGTACGAGCGTACGGCGAGCGGCCATGCGGATCTCCTCGGGCAGGACGGGCGACGCGCGTGCGTCGCTCCGCGCCGCAGACTCGGGGCGCCGCGTTGTCGTCGCGTCAAGAAGCAGTTAACGCTCCGTCCCGGCGCGCCCGGGTGACGCGCCGCTCAGGGCAGCGGCGCGAACGTGAAGCCGGAGATGACGACCTCCGCCGCGCGCCCGTTCATGGGTGCGCGACCGCCGTAGAGCCACAGGTTCATGTGGACACGCTCGCCGCCCGGCGGCGGCACGTCCGGGCCGGCATGGCTCCATGTCACGGTCCAGCTGCCGTCCGCGGAGCGGCCGGCGAAGTCCACCCGGCCGGGGCTCCAGGTGAAGCGGTGCTCGCTCGAGACGAGCGCGGGCTGGGTGAACCGCTGGAGGTGGTCCGCGCGGTCCCACGGCTGGACGACGTACTGCGCGTTCGTGGGGTCGGACGGGACGCCCCAGCGGGCCATCTCGATGTCGATCTCCCGGACGTCCGTCTCGTACGTGAAGAGCCCGAGGACGACGTTCGGGTCGAGCGCGTCCACGCGCGACGCCAGCGTCCACGTGTACGTGCCGTAGCCGAGGCTCGTGGGCAGGTAGACCTCCGCGCTCTGCCAGCGCCCCTTTGCATCCTTCGCGATCCGCAGGTGGAGGTTCCCCGTGGCATCGACCCAGGTCCCGGCGGCGGAGAAGCGGTTCGGGCCCGGCCCGACGAGCGACGACGCGCTCTTGATCGTCCAGGTGCGGCCCGCGAAGGCAAGGGACGTGGGCGTCGGCGTGGGCGTCGGACGCGGCCGCTTCGCCGCCTCCGCCACATCGGCGGGCGCACCGCCCGCGAGCAGAAGGATGCCGAGGGCGAGGGCGATGCCCGGGAGGGTGCGGCGGCGGTCGTGCATGGCCGGACCCTACCGGGACGCCGGTCCTCCCCGGTACCACCCGGAAGGGCCAGCGGGCGGCCGGGACCGTGGCCGCCCGCCGGGCAGCGTCAGTCCGCGGCGAGGATCGCGCGCCAGCCGCCCGTGTCCTCGAGCCGTCGCCGGACCGCGTTGAGGAAGCGCGCCGCGAGCTCGCCGTCCACGAGCCGGTGATCTGCCGTCAGGGCGATCTCCATCACCTGGCGCACGGCGAGCGCGTCCCCGATCGCGACCGGCCGCGGCAGGATGCTCGCGACCGCGAGGATGGCGCTCTCGCCGGGGTTCACGATCGCCGCGAACGCGCCGACGCCGTGCATGCCGAGGTTCGAGACCGTGAACGTGCTGCCGCTCAGCGCGTCCGGCGCAAGCCCTCCGTCCCGCGCCCGCGTGACGAGATCCGCCGCCGCGGCATGGAGCGCGGCCGGCCCGAGCAGGTCCGCGTCCCGCAGCACGGGGACGACCAGCCCGCCCGGGACCGCGACCGCGATGCCGAGGTGGACGCGCGGGCGACGCCAGAGCAGACGGCCGTCCGTCCGCGCGTTCACGAGCGGCAGCTCCACGAGCGTCTGGGCGACCGCGTGGTGGATGAGGTCGGTGATCGTCACCGGGGATCCCGCGGCCCGCAGCTCGGCGCGGAGCGCGACCACACCGGTCATGTCCACCGCCAGCGCGATGTGGAACTGCGGGATCGTCGTGACGCTCTCCGTGAGCCGCGCGGCGATCACCTGCCGCAGGCGCGAGAGCGGCTCCGGCGCAGGCGCATCCGGGTCCCCGGCCGCGGGAGGCGCGGCGAGGGGGCGGACGGGGACAGGG
>JBJTJV010000306.1:0-12324 GCA_046352645.1 Chloroflexota bacterium
CTCCGTGATGACGACGTCCATCGGCGTCAGGCCGAGCGCCTGGAGGCCGAGGATGACGGCGCCGTGCGAGGTGCCGCCGAAGGTCGAGACCGCGATGCAGCGGCCGCGGAGGTCATCCGCGGTCTTCACATCCGGCACGCCCATGATGTTGTCCGAGATCTTCGTCGCGTTCGTCGAGAGGATGACGACCGGCGCGTCCGTGACCTGCGAGTTGATCGCCGCGGAGACGCCGATGAACCCGATGTCGAGCTGGCCGGCCTGCAGCGCCTGGAGGGTCTTGCCGTCGCCCTCGAAGACGGTGATCACGGGGGTGATGCCGTACTTCTCCCAGATGCCCGCCTGCTCCGCGAGCTTGGCGGCGTACTGGCTCGTCTCGGTGACGCTGAGCCCGATGTTCAGCGTCGTCTTCTCCGGCGCCGGGAGCTCGACCGCCGGGGCAGCCGAGGCGTCCTGCGCCATCGCGCCCACCGGGGCGATCGCCGCGAGCGCGATGCTCGCCGCCACGGCCCCACCGACCAGCCGGGCCCGTCCGTTCCTCGTCATTCCATCCTCCCTGGATGCGATAGCGAGCCGGTCGTCCGGCCCATACGTCGCGAATGTACACGCGCCGATTGACATTGTCCACAATCTCCCGCCACACTTCCGCGACCTTCCCGGCCGCCATGTGGCACGGGCAACCCGGAGAACCAGGAGAACCGCCGTCGTGGCCCAGGACAAGTCGCTCGCCACCCGCCAGGAGCAGCCCCTCTCGGGCACCGCGATCACGGAGATGACGCAGCGGGAGACGTGGAACAAGAAGCACCCGCCGGTCGAGGCGACGATCGTCAAGGACCTCAAGACGACCGAGCTCGTCGCCCGTGAGTACCGCGGCACGAAGGCCCGCTTCTACCGCCTCTCGGGCGCGATCCGCCTCCAGCCGCATCTCTCCGAGCTGCCCGCGGGCAAGGCGTCCGTGAAGCACCGCCACACCACCGAGGCGGTCCTCTACATCGTGAAGGGCAAGGGCCACACGATCATGCACTTCGACGGCGAGCCCGAGGAGCGGGTGGACTGGGAGGAGGGCGACATGATCGGGATCCCGCTCTGGGCCTGGCACCAGCACTTCAACGACAGCGATACGGACACCGCGCGCTACCTCGCGATCCAGGACACGTTCACCATCAAGCAGCTCGGCCTCCACCAGATCGAGCGGCACCCTGATACCCCGTTCGACGAGTGAGCGCGGCGCCCGCCCCCACGACCCGTGCGTCCGGTGGGGGGACGCCGGACCGCATCCCGCGCGAGAGCCGCTGGAAGGAGCTGCTCCACAGCGAGCGCTTCGTCCTCGGTGCCGTCGGCATCATCGGCTTCCTGCTCATCTGGGAGGCCGCTGCCCGCGCCGGCGCCATCAACACCGCGTTCTTCGCCAGCCCGACGCTCATCGCGGCGGCCGGTGTCAGGGAGGTCCAGTCACCCGAGTTCTGGGGCGACTTCGCGAGCAGCGTCTTCGAGTTCGCATCCGGGTTCGTCCTCGCGATCATCCTCGGTGTCCCGCTCGGCCTTGCGGCGGGCTGGTTCCCGCGCCTGAACTACGCGCTGGACCCGTGGCTGAACTTCTTCAACGCGCTGCCCCGCGTGGCCCTCCTGCCGGTCCTCGTCATCCTGCTCGGGCTCGGCATCTACACGAAGATCGCGGTCGTCTTCCTCGGCGCCTTCTTCGCGGTGATCATCCCGACCGTGCAGGGCGTGCGGACCGTGGACCGCAAGTACCTCGACGTCGCGACGAGCTTCAAGGCGAGCAAGCGCCTCCTGTTCACCTCGGTCGTCGGCCTTGCGACCGTGCCCTTCATCGTCACCGGGCTGCGCCTGGGCATGGCCCGCGCGCTCATCGGCGTCGTGACCGCGGAGCTGTACACGCAGACCGCGGGCGTGGGCGTGATCATCCGCCGCGCGGCCGAGACGCGCCAGGGCGACCGGATGCTCTTCGCCGTCCTCATCTTCACCGTGGCAGGCATCGTCGGCGTGGAGCTCATCCGCGTCGTGGAGCGGCGCTTCCAGAAGTGGCGCCCGGAGGGTTTCCGTCGATGATCGAGAAGGGTCTCGCACTGCGGGCGCGGGACGTCCGCATGAGCTACATCGACAAGGGCAGCGGCGACCGGCTCCTGGCGATCGACCGCATCGACATCGACATCCGCGAGGGGGAGTTCGTCTCCATCGTCGGCCCGTCGGGGTGCGGCAAGTCGACCTTCCTCAAGATCGTGAACGGCCTGCTCCCGTCGTCGGAGGGCTCGATCGAGATCGCCAGGTCCGACCACGGTCGCGACCACGCGATGGTCTTCCAGGATTCCTCGCTCTTCCCGTGGTACACCGTGCTGAGCAACGTGGCCTACGGGCTCGTCTGCCAGGGGGTGCCCAAGAAGGAGGCGCAGAAGCGCGCCCAGCCGCTCATCGACATGGTCGGGCTCAAGGGCTTCGAGTCCAAGTACCCGTACCAGCTCTCCGGCGGCATGCAGCAGCGTGCCAACCTCGCGCGCGCCCTCACCGTGGATCCCGAGATCCTCCTCATGGACGAGCCGTTCGCGGCGCTCGACGCGCAGACGCGCGAGCTGATGCAGGCGGAGCTGCTGCGCATCTGGTCCGAGGCGAACAAGACGGTGCTCTTCATCACGCACCAGATCGATGAGGCGATCTTCCTCTCCGACCGGGTGCTCGTGATGAGCGCCCGCCCGGGCCGCATCCTCGAGGACATCCGGATCGACCTGGCGCGTCCGCGCGCGCTCGAGGTGAAGCGGACGCCCGCGTTCGTGGAGCTCGCCGACCACATCTGGCGGCTGATCTCCGGGCAGCTCTCCGACGACAAGCTCGCGAGCCCGTCGGCATGACCGCCGCCGCCCAGCCGGCGACGACGCGCACCGCCGGCCCGCGCCGTCCGCGGCTCGGGTTCCGGCGGCCGTCGGACCGGATCCTCTACGGCCTCATCGGCTTCGTCATCATCCTGCCGCTCTGGGAGCTCGCCCCGGCGATGGGCTGGGTGAAGCGTGTCACCCTGAGCAGCCCGTCGGCGATCATCTCCGTCTTCATCAACGACATCACCGCGCCCACCCAGTTCCTGCGCATCAACGCGCCGCTCAACCTCTCGGCGCAGGTCTGGAACAGCGGCTACGAGTACATCGCGGACGTGGATACGTGGCCGATCATGATCCCGAACGCGCTCCACCTCCCGACGAACTTCCTGGTGAGCGCGCAGGAGTACGCGGTCGGCTTCCTCCTCGCCGCGGTGACCGGCATCCTGCTCGGCCTGATGCTCGGGATGTTCCGCCGGCTCCGCTACCTCGTGGAGCCCTGGCTCGACGCGATCTACGCGACGCCGACGATCGCCCTCGTGCCGCTCATCATCCTCGTCTTCGGCATCGGCTTCACCCAGAAGGTCGTCGTCGTGTGGCTCGAGGCGATCTTCGTCATCACGGTGAGCGTGATGAGCGGCGTCGGCGCCGCGGAGAAGAAGCACCTCGACACGGCGCTCAGCTTCCGCGCCTCGAAACGGCTGCGCTTCACCTCGGTGATCCTGCCCTCGAGCGTGCCGTTCGTCCTCACCGGCCTCCGGCTCGGCGCGACCCGCGCGCTCGTCGGCGTGGTCGTGGCGGAGTTCCTCGCCTCGAACGCCGGCATCGGCTTCTACATCAACTTCTCCGGCACGACCCTGCGCACGGACCGGGTGATGCTCGGCGTCATCCTTCTCGGCCTCTTCGGCATCATCGTCGGCGAGCTGATCCGGCGCGTGGAGAACCGCTTCGAGAAGTGGCGGCCGTCCCTGCGCTGAGGGAGCCCGTCACCCCGCACGACGGCCGCGCCGGACCGCAGGGTCCGCGCGGCCGTCTTCGTTCCCGTCAGGCCCCGGTGCGCGGCAGCCAGCGCTCCTGTGGCGTTCCCCGGCTGCGGCCCTCCGACTCGCGCAGGTAGCGGCGGATGAGGACCGCGACGCGCTGGTAGTGCGTCGTGAGCTGGGCCACGGCGCGCTCCGCGTCGCCGTCGCGGATCGCCTCGTAGAAGTGCTCGTGGAAGGCGGCGCCGTGCTGGAGCGTGGGCCAGCGGAGCGCCCGCGCCACCTCCTGGCGCAGTCGCACGATGAGGCCCACGAGCCGCGGGCGTCCGGAGACGGAGTAGAGGCGCAGGTAGAAGCGCTCGCGGGCGGCCAGCGCGCGGTCCGGATCGCTCGTCTCCTGCATCTCGCGGTAGAGCGCGCCGATCTCCCGCAGGTCGTCGTCCGTGAGGAGCGGGACCGCGAGCCGGACCGCCTGGCTCTCGAGGAGGATGCGCAGCTCGTAGATCTCGTCCACGAGGTCCGCGTCGAGCGCGGTCACCGCGAAGCCGCGGTGCGGCTCCGACGTGACGAGGCCCTCGTACTCGAGCGCGCGGAGCGCCTCGCGGACGGGGATCCGGCTCGTGTTGAAGATCTCCGCGAGCTCCTCCTGGCGGAGCCGCTCGCCCGGCTCGATGACGCCGGCCATGATGCCCGAGCGGATGGAGGCGAGGACGACGTCCAGCGCGGTCACCTCCGTGGTCCGCGCGTCGTCGATGAGCGGCGTGAGCCGCTCCGCCAGCGTCCGCCCGCCGCTCGCCTCCGTCCCGGTCCGGCTCATCGGAACCTCCCCTCTCCGTCCCACGCCCAGCGTCCGTCCAGCATCGTCGCGGCCACCGGCGGCAGGTCCTCCGGTCCGCACAGGAACGGGTCCTCGCGGAAGACCACCAGGTCCGCCCGTGCCCCCGGCGCGAGGATCCCGCCCCGCGGGTCGTCCATCGCGAGCGCGGCAGCGCGCGTGTGCGCGAGCCACGCATCCGCGAGCGAGAGCGCTTCCGCGCTCCCGATCGTGCGATCGCCGGCCCGCCGGGTGACCGCACCCGCGATCGCCCGGAGCGGACCGGCCGGCCCGCTCGGCCGGTCGCTGTTGATGATGACCGGGATGCCCGCCGCGCGCACGCTCGCGAGGGGCATCAGCCGCTCCACGCGCGCAGGCTCCAGCCCGGTCTCCCAGTCGGCACGGTAGGCCGGCAGGAAGGCGGGCTGCGCGGAGACGACAAGCCCGAGCGCGCGGATCCGCGCGATGCGCGGCGCGTCGAGGTCCAGGTGCGCGTGCTCCAGGCGCCACGGGCCCGCGGTCGGGGTGCCCGCCGCCGCGAATGCGTCGAGGGCGGCGTCGATGGCGCGCGCGCCGACCGCGTGGAGCGCCACGCCGAGGCCCTGGCGGTTCGCGTCCCCGACGAGCTGCGTGAGCGCCTCCGGGTCGATGCGCAGGATGCCCGTGTTCTCCGGCTCCCCGCGGTAGGGGACATGGACCGCGGCGTTGCGGAAGATGCACCAGCCATCGATGCTCACCTTCGCGCCGAGCACGCGGATCCGATCACCACCCGGCACGCGCCGGATGCCGAGCCCGGCGAGCCACGGCAGCCGGATCTCGCCCTCGTGGACGCGGTAGTGGATCCCGACCCGGACGCCCAGCGCATCCTCCGCGGCAAGCGCCGCGAGGTCGTCCGCCTCCTCGGTCAGGCGCACCATCTCGCCGATCGTCCCGATGCCTTCGCGGTGGAGGCCCTCGATGCCCGCGCGGAGCGCGGCGAGCCGCAGGGCGCGCTCCACCGGCGGGATCGCGGTGTCCGGAGCGGACGTGTCCAGGCGGAGCTTCGCGCGCTCGTGGAGGATCCCGGTCGGCGTCCCGTCCGCCGCGCGCTCGATCCGGCCGCCGGGCGGGTCCGCCGTCTCGCGCCCGATCCCCGCGGCCGCGAGCGCGGCGCTGTTCGCGGCCACCACGTGCTTGCCGATCCCGCGCAGCACCACCGGATGCGCGGTCGTGGCGGCATCGAGCGCGTGACGGTCGGGCAGGCGACCCTCCGCGAGCGTCGCGGCGGTGAGCGAGTCCCCCTGGATCCACGCGCCCGGCGGCAGCGCGGCCGCCCGTTCGCGGACGAGCGCGACGACGTCCGCGATCGACGCGGGCCGGAGCGCCTCGAAGTCGAGGAAGAGGTGGCGCAGCACCGCGGCGCGATGGAAGTGCGTGTGGCTGTCGTGGAAGGCAGGCAGCACGGTCGCGCCCCCGAGGTCCGTGACCGGTGCATCCGGCAGGAGCGCGCGCAGCGCATCCTCCGCGCCCGTGGCGAGGACGTGGCCGTCGCGGATCGCGATCGCGGGCGCGGGTAGGGCCGTCCCCGGCAGCGGGTGGACCCGACCCCGGGCGAGGATGTGGTCCGCGGGACGGGGGGAGGCAGGGTCGGGCACGGCTAGAATGTAGCCAATGCGGACGCTTTGGGTGCACCTGGGGCGCGGCCCGTCCACATCGGCCGGGCCGGGCGGGTGAGCGCGCCCTCCACGGGATCCCCGGGCACGCGGGGCACGCGCGGGGCGCGGATCGGCCCCTTCCGCCACCGGCCGTTCCTCGTCTACTGGACGGGCGGTCTCGTCTCCAACATCGGGACGTGGCTCCAGGCCGTCGCGGCCTCCGTCTTCGTCTACCAGCTGACGGGCTCCGCCTTCGCGGTCGGCGTCCTGAACTTCGCCTCGTTCCTCCCGATCACCCTCTTCAGCGTCTACGGCGGCGCGCTCGCGGATCGCCACGACCGGCGCCGGATCGTGATCGTCACGCACGCGATCTCCGGCGTGATCGCGCTCGGGCTCGGCATCGTCGCGGTGGCGGGCGGCGCGGGCGAGCTCGCGGTGATCGTCGTCGGCTTCCTGCTGAACACCGCATACGCGATCGCCAAGCCGTCGCTCATCGCGCTCCTGCCCGCGCTCATCCCGCGCGACGAGCTCGCGGACGCGGTGAGCCTGAACACCCTCCAGTTCATCATCGGTCAGCTCGCCGGACCGGTCCTCGCATCGATCGTCATCGCGACCGCCGGTCCCGCGCCCGCCTTCCTGCTCAACGCGTTCACCTACCTCGCGCCGATCGCCGCGATGCTCTACCTGCGTCGGCAGGACATCGGCGCCGCGCTCACGCCGCGCGGCAAGGGCGGCGCGGCCGGGGGCGCGCCGCAGGGGGTCGGCGGCTACATCCGCGAGCACGTCTGGATCGGCGCGATGCTTATCGCGGTCGTGTGCACGAGCGCGGCGATGGAGATCGTGCGGACCACGGCCCCCGCGCTCGCGGTGGAGCAGCTGCGCGCGGACGAGAGCATCGCAGGCCTCATCGTCGCCGCGCAGAGTACCGGATCGGCGCTCGGCGTCCTCGTCTTCGTGCCGCTGCGGAAGCGCGGGCTCACCCGCCGTGTCGCGCTTGTCGCCATGCTCATCCAGGGGGCCGGGCTGATCGGCATCGCGGGCTCGCACCTGCTCGGGCTCACGCTCCTCTCCGCGGGGCTCGTCGGCCTCGGCTTCTCGCTCTGCTTCCCGTCGCTCACGGGCGACCTCCAGATGGGGGTGGAGGAGCGGATGCGCGGGCGCGTGATGTCCGTCCACCAGGTCGCGCACCTTGGCAACCGGCCCGTGACCGCGCTCATCGTCGGCTCGCTCGCGGCCGCGTTCGGGGTGCCCGCGGCGGCGCTCGCGGGCCTGCTCCTCATCCCCGTCGGGAACACGATGATGCGCCGCGGCTGGCGGCTCTTCGACCGCTCGCGCGCGGCTGAGCCGCCGCCGGGGACGGACGTGGCGCCCGCCTGAGCAGCGCCCCCGCCGCCGCAGGGCGGCGCACGGCGGCGCGCGTCAGCGAACGCGCAGGTTCACCGCGCGGGTCCGGGTCATGGAGAGGACCTCGTCGAGCCCGTGCTCGGTGCCGACGCCGGAATCGCGCCAGCCGCCGAACGGCACGGCCGGGAAGCGTGTCTCCACGTCGTTGATCCAGACGTACCCTGCCTCAAGACGGTCCACCGTCCGGAAGGCCCGGTCGATGTCGCGGCTCCAGACGGCGGCGGTGAGGCCGTAGCGGCCGGCGTTCGCGAGCGCCACCGCCGCGTCCTCGTCCGTGAAGGTGAGCGCCGCGAGGACGGGCCCGAAGATCTCCTCGTCCGCGATCTCGCTCCCCGGCGCGTCGCGGTCCACGACCGTCGGCTCGAGGCAGGCACCGTCGGCGCGCTCCGGCGCGGTGGGGATCCGCCCGCCCGCCCGGAGACGCGCCCCATCGGCGACCGCGCGCTCCACGACCGCGAGGCAGCGGTCCCGGGCAGCGGGCGTGATGAGCGCGCCCATCTCCGTGCCCGGGTCGCGCGGCAGCCCGATGCGGATGCGCCCGACCGCCTCCGCGACCCGCGTGAGGACCGGCTCGGCGATCGCGGCGTCGATGACGAGCCGGCTCGTCGACCCGCAGCTCTGCCCCTGGACGCGGGTGTAGTTCATGCCCCGCACGATCGCGGCCGCGACCTCGTCCGCGTCCACGTCGCCGTGGACGATGATCGGGTTCTTGCCGCCGAGCTCGAAGGTGAGGGTCTTCATCCGGCCGCTCGCCGCGGCGGCCGCCTGGATGCGCAGCGCGGTCGCGGTGGAGCCGGTGAAGGTGATCCGCTCGATCGCCGGGTGGCGGACGAGGGCCTCCCCCGTCACGGGCCCACCCGCGACGACGCTCACGAGCCCGTCCGGCAGGATCCCCGCGGTCAGCTCGCCGATCGCGAGCGGCCCGAGCGGCGCGAGCTCCGAGGGCTTGATGATGACCGCATTCCCGGCCACGAGCGCGGTCGCGAGGCGGGCGCAGGTGAACATCACCGGGTGGTTGAAGGTGACCATCCGCGCGACCACGCCCCACGGCTCGCGGGTCGTGTAGTGCAGGCCGGGGAGGGGATACGTCCGCCCCGCGATCTCGAGCGCCACGCCTGCCGCGTCGCCCATGAGCCGGACGCCCTTCGTCACGTCCGCGGCCATCGCGGCGAGGGGGTTGCCGGAATCGAGGCTGTCGAGGAGCGCGAGCGCGTCCGTCTCGGCCGCGATCCGGCGGGCGAGCTCACCGATCCGTGCCGCCCGGTCGCGCGCAGGCACGCGCCGCCATGCCGCGGCGGCAGGGAGGGCAGCCGCGACCGCACGGGCCACGCCGTCCGCGCCCGCCTCCACGACGTCGGCGAGCTTCCGGCCGGTCGCCGGGTCGAAGGTCGCGAGCGCGGCGCCGTCCGCCGGCTCCTCGAGCCGTCCCCCGATGAAGGAGCCGAGGCGCGGGGCGGCGCCCCCCTCGGCGGCGGCGAGCACGCGTTCGATGACCATGATCCCTCCGTTGCGCCGTGTCCCGGGTCGGGATGGATCCAAAAGGCAGCGGATCGCATCCAAAGCTCCCCTTGCGGACGCTACCATGTGCGCGGACCCCGCGGGACGTACGCCCCCCCCCGGGGCGGGAACCGGTCCGGACCGAGAGGATGGAGATGCCCGTGCACGTGACGATCGACCCCGACCTGTGCATCGGCTCGGGGGACTGCACCCGCGTCGCCCGCGGCGCCTTCGTCCTCGACGAGGCTGCCGGCGTCTCGGTGCCCACGCCCGAAGCCGCCGGGACGGACCCGCGGCTGCTCGTCCTCGCCGCCCAGGGCTGCCCGACCCAGGCGATCCGGCTCGAGCGCGACGACGCGGAGGTGCGCTGATGGAGGCGGCTCCGGCCGGTGGCCCGACCGTCGTCCTCTCCCGGTACGAGGAGATCCGCGAGGCGCTCTTCGCGGCGGACCTGTCGCGGACGTTCGACCGTCGCTCGTGGGCCGAGGGGAACATCCGCGACGGCGTCGTGAGCGTCCAGCACGGCCCCGTCCATCGGGCGCGCCGGCGGGTGGAGAACTCGCAGTTCCGCCCCGACCGCCTCCGCCTCTACGAGCGAGAGCTCTTCCCGGGGGTCCTTGCCACGTGGACGGACCGGATCGTGGAGGACGGGCGCACGGACCTCTTCGCGCTCGGCGAGCTCCTCAGCGTCGTTCTCGCGGCCCGCCGGGCGGGGATCGACCACGACCCCGATTCCCGCGCGCAGCTCGAGGAGCTCGTGGAGTTCGTGGACGTCTTCTCCCAGGGGAGCGCGATCCTCGACGCGAAGGATCCCGAGGCGGTGCGCACGCTCTACCGAAGGACGATGCTCGCGTTCGGCGAGCGCTACGTCGCCCCGAGCCGGGCGCCGCGGGAGGCGGCGATCGCGCGCGTCCGGGCCGGCGAGCTCGCCGAGGAGGAGCTCCCCCACGACATCCTCACCGTCCTCCTCCTCCACCGGGACGACCCGGCGATGGAGCTCGACGACGGTCGGCTCGTCCGGGAGGTGGCGACCTACCTCCAGGGCGGGACCCACACCTCGTCGCAGACGCTCGTCAACGGGGTGGACCTCATCCTGCCGCTCGCCGAGCGCGACCCGGGGATCTGGGACCGGATCGCGGGCGACCCCGCGTTCGCGCAGCGCTGCGTCCACGAGACGCTCCGCCTCCGGCCCACGACCCCGAAGATCAAGCGCCACGCGGAGGCCGACCTCGTCGTCGCGGGCACGGCGATCCCCGCGGGCTCGACCGTCGTGCTCGATGCGCTCGCCGCGAACCGCGATCCGCGGCTCTTCGGCGAGCGGCCGGACGCGTTCGATCCCGACCGGCGGGTCGATCCGTCCGTGGCGCGCTGGGGCCTCTCGTTCGGCGCCGGGGCGCACCAGTGCCCGGGACGCTCGGTCGCGGGCGGCTTCCCGGCGCCCGCCCCGGACGCGACCGCGGACGAGGAGCACCTCTTCGGCCTCTCCGCGCTCATGCTCCGGGAGATCGCCCGGCGGGGGGTCCGCCCGGATCCCGACCGCTCGCCGGAGCGGGACACCCGGACCGAGCGCCACACCCGCTGGGCGAGCTACCCGGTCCGCATCGGCCCCCGGCCGCTCGCCTGAGCGGCCGGCCCGCGGTCAGCGGGTCGCGGTCCAGTCGAGGACGAACCCCGCGGAGATCTCCGGCATCTGCCAGAAGTAGCCGTGCGAGGCGTCCGGCACGACCGCGAGCGTCGCATCCGGGAGGGCCGCGAGGAGCGCCTGGGACTGCTCCCAGTGGACGCCCGTCCCGCCCTGGTGGCGGTCGCGGTCGCCGATGAGGACGAGGCTCGGGGTCGTGAGGCCGGCGAGCCGGTCGGCGGTCTGGTGCTCCTGGCGGGCGATGATGTGGCGCAGGTACGCGTCCAGCGAGGGTCGGTGCTCCCGGAAGGCGCGCACGAGCCATGCGACGCGCTCGGGTGCGGCAGCGGCGAACTCCGGGGTGAAGAACGTGTCGCGGATGTGCTCCGCCATGTACCGCTCGTAGCCGAGCTCGATCATCGCCCGGGCGGTGTGGAGCGGGATCCCCCGCTGGACCGGCGTGCCGCCGTCCCACTGGCCGGGTCCGGTCGCGGCGAGGACGAGGGAGCGGACGCGGTCCGGCCGGTCGAGCGCCATCCACTGGGCGACCCGGCCGCCCATCGAGTGGCCCACGACATGCGCGGCGGGTAGCCCGAGGGCATCGAGGAGGCGGAGCGCGTCGGCGGCGAACAGCCGTGTCGAGTAGCGCTCGTCCGTCGCGGGCGTCTCCCCCGTCCCGCGGTGGTCGAAGACGAGGACCGTGTGCCGCGCGGCAAGGGGGGCGATGAGGTCGGGGTGCCAGGTCGCGCCGGGGTAGCCGGTCCCCGCGACGAGGACGAGCGGGTCGCCGCTCCCGTGGAGCGCGTACCCCATCGGGAGGCCGTCGAGATCGATCGTGGGCATCATCTGCTCCGTGCTGCGGGGGGGACGATCAGGCGCCCGCGGCGAGCCCGGGCCGACCACGCCGGCCGGCGAGGTCGAGGGCGATCGCGAGCGCGAGGAAGGCGAGGGGGACGACGACGAACGTCGCGGGGAGGCCTGCGACCGAGGCGACGAGCCCGCCCGCGAGGGGCCCGATCATCTTCCCGACATCGAGCCCGGCGGTCATCACCGCGGCGGCCGCCCCGGTCCGCTCCCCGCGCAGCGCGTCCATCGCGGCGGCTCCGGAGGTCACCCGGAGAAGGCCGCGGCAGATCCCGTTGAGCGCGAGGGCGGGGAGCGCGAGGAGCCACGAGGTCGCGAGCCACGGGAGGGAGACGACCGTCACCGCCGAGAGGGTGAGGAGCGGCAGGTGGAGCCGGCGCGCATCGACCCGCGAGAAGATCGGCCCGGCGGCGAAGCGCGCGAGCGAGGAGACCCCGACCCGCACGCTGGAGAGCATGCCGACCTGGGCGAGCGTCATCCCGAGCGAGAGCCCGAGGAGCGGGAAGAAGCTCTGGAGGATCCCGTTCATCACGTTGAGGTAGGCGGCGACGAGGGCGGCGGCCCAGACGACCGCGGGGAGGCCGACGAGCGTCCGGCCGATCGCCCCGGGCGCCCCGACGACGTGCTGGCGCAGCGTCCGCCGGGCGCGCGCCTCGGCGGCGGTCGCCCCGGCCGGGATCCGCGTGTC
>JBJTJV010000307.1:0-7708 GCA_046352645.1 Chloroflexota bacterium
CGCGAAGCCCGCGAGGTCCTGCGCCTCTCGGCCGTCCGGCTCTCCGGTGGCGCGCTCGTCGTCGATGGCCGCCCGGTCCACGTGGAGCTCTTCCGCGCGGACGACTGACCGCCGGCGGCTGCCGCGCAGCACGATGCCCCCGGGGATGCCCGGGGGGATCGGCCTTCCCTGCGCGCTATCCACGCCCCCGATCCGGCCGGTCCCGGCCGCGCCCCGGTTGGCATCGTGGCCCAGTTCGACCTACCGCTCGACCAGCTCCGCGCCTATCGCCCCGACCTCGCGGAGCCCGCCGACCTCGACGCGTTCTGGACGGCGACGCTCGCCGCCACTCGGGCGCACGCGCTGTCGCCCACGTTCACCCGGGTCGAGAACCACCTCGCGCTCGTGGAGACGTACGACGTCACGTTCGCGGGGTTCGCCGGCCAGCCGGTGCGCGCCTGGCTCCAGCTGCCGGCCGGCCGACCCGGCCCGCTGCCTGCGGTCGTCCAGTACATCGGCTACGGCGGCGGGCGTGGCCTCGCGCACGAGGAGGTCCTCTACGCGCTCGCCGGGTACGCCCACCTCGTCATGGATACGCGCGGCCAGGGCTCTGCGTGGCAGGTCGGCGACACGCCCGACCCCGATCCGGCCGGCGCCCCGTTCCACCCGGGCTTCATGACCCGCGGGATCCTGGACCCCGCGACCTCCTACTACCGGCGTGTCTACGCGGACGCGGTCCGCGCCGTCGAGGCGGTGCGGGCGCACCCGGCGGTGGACGCCACGCGGGTGGCGGTCACCGGCATCAGCCAGGGCGGCGGCATCGCGATCGCCGCCTCCGGATAGGCGGCCGGGTCCGCCGGGTCCACGACCAGGGTCCGCGGCGCCTCCGACCGTGGCCCTGCGCTCCGCGGGCGCGGCGTTCGGCTCGACGGTCCGAAGCCGAGCTCCGCCACGGGGACCTCCGGCTCGTCCTCCGCGCCGTCCGGGTGGGGCGCCGGCTCCGCGGCGCCGACGCTCGGCTCCACATCCGGCACCGGATCGGACGGGTGGAGGGCGGCCGCGGCGGACGAGAGCCAGGGGAGCCGCTCGGCCGCGGCGGCGGCCCGGAGCCGACCCCAGGAGGCGAGGAGCTCGACGAGACCCGCCGCGCCCGCCCGGTCCACCTCGCCGATCGTGCGGGCGGGCAGGAACGGGGAGACCGTTGTGCTCGTCCATCCAGGCGTACGCCGCCTCCGTGTCCGCGACATCGCGGAAGACCGGCGTATGGAGGCGCAGCTGTGCCCGCGGGCGGCCCCGGGAGGTCCCGGCCGGCGTGCTGCCGACCTCCTCGCGGACCCAGCCGCACCACCAGGTGAAGCCGTCCGCGGCGTCCGCCGTCCACGTCCCGTGCCCCGGGAGGGCGGCTCGGACCGTCGCGACGATCGCGGCGCCGAGGGCCTCGCTGCGGTTCCTGCCGGTCGTCCGTGATCGGGTCATCCACACCTCCGGTCCGTCTGCGCCTTCCGGTGGAAGCGCGGGCTGACAGCGTGAGGGTACGGCTTGCCAGCTGTGTGGCACGGCTCGACGGGGAGGGGAGGGGAACGCCGGGGCGGACGTCGCGCTCGTCCGCCCTCACCCCGCACCATCGGCTGCTACCCTCGCGCCCATGAGCCGCCCGTGGAGCACGCCCGAGCTGACCGGCATCGGCCGGCTTCCGATGCACGCGGTCCCCCATCCCGACCGGATCGACCTGGACGGGACCTGGCGCTTCCAGCTCCTCCCGGACCCCGAGCAGGGACCCGGGCCCGACTGGGGGACGATCGCCGTGCCGGGGCTCTGGACGATGTCCGGCACCTGGGACCTCCCGCACTACACGAACGTCGGGATGCCGTTCCCGGACGAGCCGCCGGTGCCGCCTGCCCGCAACCCGACCGGGGTCTACGAGCGGACGATCGCGATCCCCCCGGCGTGGGCCGGCCGTCGGGTCGTCCTCCACGTGGGCGCCGCCGAGAGCGTCCTGCTCGTCGATCTCGACGGCGAGCGGATCGCGGTCGGCAAGGATTCCCATCTCGCCACGGAGGTCGAGCTCGCGGAGCGCGCGACCCCGGGCGAGCATCGACTCCGATTGACCGTCGTGAAGTGGTCCGATGCCAGCTGGATCGAGGACCAGGACCAGTGGTGGCACGGCGGGATCTCGCGCTCCGTCTTCCTCTATGCCACCGACCCGATCCACCTCGCGGACCTGCGGATCGACACCGGGCTGGATGCGGACCTCGCCACCGGGACGCTCGCGGTCGCCGTCCGGGTCGGCTTCGGGTCGGCAGGGCCGGGGCCCGGCTGGCGGCTCGAGGTGACGTCGCCGGCGCTCGCCGCGCCGCTCACGGCGCCGGTCGTCGTCCCGGACCCCGACGCCGCGCCGCACTTCCTCTCCGATGCGGAGACCCGCCAGGTGAGCCGCGCCGCCGCCGGGCTGCCCCAGGAGCCGGGTGAGGGTCCGGCGGCGGACGCGCTCCGCGAGCAGTGGTTCGGTGCCCCCACCGGGAGCGCCCGCATCACGGCCCGGCTCCCCGCGATCGCCCCGTGGTCTGCGGAGCGCCCGACCCTCCACGACCTCGTCGTCACGCTCCGCGACCCCTCCGGCGCCGTCCACGAGACGGTGACCCGAAGGATCGGGTTCCGGCGCGTGGAGGTCCGGGGTACGGACCTTCTCCTCAACGGGAAGCGCGTCCTCCTGCGCGGCGCGAACCGCCACGACATCGACCCGCGGACCGGCCGCGTCGTCTCGGAGGCGACGATGCGCGCCGACCTCCTCGCGATGAAGCGCTTCGGCTTCAACGCCCTCCGGACGGCCCACTACCCGAACGACCCGCGCCTGTGCGACCTCGCGGACGAGCTCGGCCTGTGGGTGATCGCCGAGGCGGACATCGAGAGCCACGCGCTCTGGGGGACCCTCTGCGACGACCCGCGCTACCTCCCGGCGTGGGTCGAGCGGGTCGCGCGGATGGCGATCCGCGACCTCCACCACCCCTCGATCATCGCCTGGTCGCTGGGTAACGAATCGGGATCCGGGCTGAACCACCACGCGGCCGCCGGCTGGCTGCGCGCCTTCGATCCCTCGCGCCCCCTCCACTACGAGGGCGCGATCAAGCTCGACTGGACCGCGGGCGCCGCGCTCACGGACATCGTCTGCCCGATGTACCCGCCGATCGACACGATCGTGGACCACGCGCGCAGCGGCCGGCTCCGGGCGCCGCTCATCCTGTGCGAGTACTCGCACGCGATGGGGAACAGCAACGGGAACCTCGCCGAGTACTGGGAGGCCTTCGAGACGACCCCCGGCCTCCAGGGCGGGTTCATCTGGGAGTGGCGCGACCACGGCCTCCTCCAGCGGCTCCCGGATGGGACGGAGCGCTGGGCGTACGGCGGCGACTTCGGGGACGTCCCGAACGACGGCAGCTTCTGCTGCGACGGGCTCTGCGTCCCGGACGGCTCGGCGAAGCCGGTCCGCTGGGCGCTCGGGGCGCGCGCGCTCCCGGTCGCGGTGGCGGCCACGCCGGATCTCGCGGCGAGCGGGCGGATCGCGATCCGCAACCGGCGCGACGTCACCGACCTCCGCGATCTCGCGGCGACCTGGGAGCTCGCGATCGACGGCATCGCGGTCGGCGGTGGCCCGCTGCCGCTCCCGGCGCTCGACCCCGGCGCGGAGGCCGTGTCGGCGATCCCCGGCTGGCGGACGCCCGCACCCGGACCGGGTGCCGAAGCCTGGCTCACGGTCACGTTCACCTACGCCGTCGCCCAGCCGTGGGCGGCGGCCGGCGATCCCGTCGGCGAGGCGCAGCTGCTCGTCGCGGTCGGGCTGCCCGCGCCCGACCCCCTGCCATCCGGGGCCGCCGTCCCGCTCGACGCGGATGGCCGGCTCCTCCATCCCGCGCTCGCGGACGGCCCGCGGCTCGCGCTCTGGCGCGCCCCCACGGACAACGACCGGATCGGCGGCCTCGCGGCGCGCTGGTCGGCGCTCGGGGTGGACCGCCTCACGGACGGCCCCGCCGAGGTCACCCGATCGGATGGCACGACGGTCGTCCGCCGGACGGTCCGGACCGCGGCGGGCCACGCGATCCCGCACACCGTCCGGATGACCGCCGCCGCCGATGGCACGATCCATGTCGCCGAGGAGGTGGAGCTTCCCGCCGAGCTCGCCGACCTGCCGCGTGTCGGGACGCTCCGCGCGGTCCGACCGGGGCTCGAGTCGTGCACCTGGCTCGGGCGGGGGCCGATCGAGACGTACCCCGACCGTCGGCGCGCCGGGACGATCGGCCGCTGGCGCTCCACGGTGGCCGCCCAGCAGGGCCGCTACGTGCGGCCGCAGGAGAGCGGCGGGCACGCCGACGTCCGCTGGGTCGAGCTGCGGGATGCGCTCGGGGAGGGGATCCGGATCGCCTGCGACGCGCCCCGCCAGGTCTCCTTCACCCATGTCCGGGCCGAGGAGCTCGACCGCGCCACGCACGACGTGGAGGTCCGGCCCTGCCCCGAGACGATCGTCCACCTGGACGCCGGGCATCGGGGAGTGGGGACGGCGTCCTGCGGGCCGGACACGCTCCCCGCGTGGCGCCTCCCCGCGGGGACGTGGCGCTGGCGCTGGTCGATCGGGCCGGCCGCGCCGGACGCGGACGACGCCGGAGGCGGTCCCGCCTGACGCGCGGGAACGTCCGGCTCAGCCCTTCGTGGAGCCGAGCGTAAGGCCGCTGACGAAGTGGCGCTGGAGGAGCTCGTAGACGACGATCGTCGGCAGCGCGACGAGGATCGCCCCCGACGCGACGAGGTTGTTGTCCGTGAAGAACTGCCCCTTCAGGTTGTTCAGCGCGGACGTGATCGGGAACTTCGAGCCCTTCGTCATCAGCATCAGCGCCCAGAAGAAGTCGTTGTAGATCCAGGTCACCTCGAGGGTCGCGAGCGCCGCGAGCGCGGGCCGGGTGAGCGGCATGATCACCCGTCGGTACGTCGTCCAGACCGAGGCGCCGTCCACGACGGCGGCCTCGTTCAGCTCCTTCGGCAGCGCCTTCATGTAGTTGCTCAGGACGAACGTGCAGAACCCGAGCTGGAAGGCGACGTGGATGACGACCATGCCCAGGTACTGGTCGTAGAGGAGGCCGTTGTCCGAGAGCGGTGGCGGGATCGGGAAGCGCTTGAAGATGTGGTAGAGCGGCGTGATGATCACCTGCGGCGGCAGCAGGTTGAGCGCGGTGAAGAGCATGAGGAGCGCGAGGTTGAAGCGCCAGCGATAGCGCGAGACCGCGAACGCCATCATCGAGGCGAGGAAGAGGACGAGGACGACCGCCGGGATGACGATGATCACGGTGTTCATGAAGTAGCGCGGCAGCTCGGCGCGGTTCCACGCGTTGATGTAGTTGTCGAACGTCAGCGTCTCCGGCCAGGCGACCGGGTTCGCCGAGGTCTCCGTGAACGGTCGGAAGGACTGGTAGACCGTCCACAGCAGCGGGAAGAGCCAGACGATGCACATCCCGATGAGGAGCGCGTGGAGCGCGACACGCTGCCAGCGGATCGGGGGGCGCACGCGGCCCGCGGTGGCTCCGGCCATCACTCGGGCTCCGCGCGGACGGCCCGGACGAGGTAGTAGACGATCGGCACGACCGAGACGCACAGCAGGATGACCGCGATCGCGGAGCCGAACCCGACGAGGCTCGCCTCACCGATGAGGTTGTTCGTCACGAGGATCGAGAGGAGCTCAAGGCCGTTCTTCCCCCGGTTGATGATGTACGCGATGTCGAACGCGCGGAGCGACTCGATGACGGTGATGACGAGCACGACGATGTTGATCGGGCGCAGGACGGGGAAGACGACGCGCCGGAAGATCTGGCGCTCGTTCGCCCCGTCGATCTGGGCGGCCTCCCGCAGGCTCGGGTCCACTGCCTTGAGCCCGGCGAGGTAGAGGACCATCACGTACCCGACGTGGCGCCAGGACGCTGCCACGAGGACGGCCCACAGGTTGATGTCCTTGTCGCCGAGCCAGTCGATGAAGTGCTCGTCGTATGTCGTCGTGTTCAGGACGTTGTTCAGGAACCCCTGGTCCGGCGCGTACTGGAGCTGCCAGATGAACCCGACGATCGCGAGCGAGAGGACGACCGGAAGGTAGAGGACGCTCTGGTAGATCCGCGTCCCGCGCAGCTGCTTGTCCAGGATCACGGCCATGAGCAGGCCGAGCGGCGTCGCGACGAAGAGGAAGAAGGCGAGCCAGATGATGTTGTGCTGGAGCGCCGGCCAGAACGGCTTGTACTTCGTGAACAGGTTCACGTAGTTGTCCACGCCGACGACCTTGATCTTCTCCAGCCCGCCGATCCCGTTCCACGACGTGAACGAGAGGAGGATCGAGGCGACCGTGGGGACGAGGATGAAGAAGACGACGAGGAAGGTCGGCACGCCGACCATCGCCGCGAGGATCAGCCGGTCGCGCCGCGTCAGCGTGCTGTAGCGGCCCCGACGGTGGGCAGGGATGACCCCCGACCCGGCGGGTGCCGGGGCGGGGGTCATCGGGCTGGAGCCCTGCATGGACAGGGATCCCGTTCGGGCTCGGATGCCCCGGATCAGACCGGCGGCAGGGTGTCCCAGAAGTCCTGGACCCCCTGGAGGAAGGCATCAAGGTCCTGCTCCGGCTCCCCGAGGAAGCTCTGGAGGAAGCCCTGCATGCCGTTCGGGCCCGCGAAGTCCGGGCGGGTGTCCCGGTCGAGGAACTGGGCGATCGCACCCGATCCCGCGATGATCTCCGCGGACTTCTTCTGGAACGCGGTGTAGCCGCTCGTATCGACGTCGTTCGCGGCGCCCACGCTGTTCGGGCTCACCGCGAGGAACGCGTTCTGGGCGGCACCGGACGCTAGGCACGCCATGAGCGCCTTCGCGCCCTCCGGGTTCTTCGGGTTCGCGCTGAGCATGAACCCGTCGATCGGCGCATCGATCGCCATCTCGCTGTCGAACTCGGTCCCGAGGGTCGGGAACGGGAAGAAGTCGAGGTTGGCGCGCTCCTCCTCGGACGCCTGCTCACCGGCGAAGGTGCCGAGGAAGTACATCCCCGCCTTGCCGGAGATCATGTCCTGGGCCGCCTCCTGCCACGTCCGGCCGAGCGCACCCTCCTGATGGAACGGAAGGAGCGTCTTCCAGGCCTCGAAGACGGCCTTGACGCGCGGATCGGTCCACTTCTCCTTGCCGGCCATCAGGTCGATGTGGAACTGGTAGCCGTTGAGGCGCATGTTGAGGATGTCGAACGTGCCCATCGCGGGCCAGCCGTCCTTGTCCGCGAACGCGACCGGGACGATGCCGTCGGCCTGCATCTGCGTCGCGAGGGCGGTGAACTCCTCGAGGTTCGTGGGGACCTGGTAGCCCTTCTCGTCCCAGATCTTCTTGTTGTAGATGACGACCCAGGGGTAGTTGTAGAACGGGATGAAGTACTGCTCGCCGTCGTCACCGGTGGACGCCGACTTGAACGCGGGGTTGTAGTTCCCCTCGATCTCCGCCCACACATCGCTCACCGGCGCCGAGAGGCCCTGGCCGGCGAAGAAGCGCATCCGGTAGCCCGCGAACCACGTGAAGACGTCGTCCGGCGTGCCCTGGAGGTAGGCGTTGATCTGGTCCTGGAACGTGCCGTGGTCCACGGTGTTGACGAGATGGGTGTTCCCCGTCTCGGCGGCACAGTGGTCGAGGGCGGCCTGCATCGCGGCCTTCGGGACCTCGTCCGAGTAGT
>JBJTJV010000308.1:0-4031 GCA_046352645.1 Chloroflexota bacterium
GCCCGCGAGCAGCCCGGCCGCGATGCTCCCCGTCGCATCCGTGACGGCGCGCGCCACGAGCGCCGCGACCCACGCGGCGACGAGCGCGGCCCCGACAAGGAGCCGGAAGGGGAGGCCCGCGAGGTCGCCGGGGACGACGGCCGCCGCGACGATGTGCGGCGCCGCATGGATGTAGCCCTGGTATGGCGTCGCGACGCACGCGGGAAGGCTGCGCTCCCATGCGCAGGGGACGAAGACCGTCGCATCCTCCACCCAGATCGTGCGCTCCTTCGGGATCCCCTCCTGGCGGAGGAACGCGGCGCCGATGGCGAGCGCGGCGACGACCGCGACGAGGAGCACGCGGGCGAACCGACCGGGCGGCGCGGGGGTCATGGTCGGCGGGCGCGCGGGTGCCGCGGCGCCGGCGCTCGGCCTCAACCCGCCGCGCGGCGGATCAGGGCGGCGAGACGGTCCGCGTCCGCGTCGGAGAGGTCCGTCACCGCGTACGCCACCGGCCACACGGCACCGTCATCGAGGAGCGCGTCGTGCTGGAAGCCGAAGGTGGCGTAGCGCGTCCCGAACTTCGCCGCCGCCTGGAAGAAGCAGACGACCTTGCCATCCCGCGTCCAGGCGGGCATCCCGTACCAGGTGCGCGAAGCGAGCGTGGGCGCGCTCGCCGCCACGAGCGCGGCGATCCGCTCGGCGAGCATCCGGTCCGGCTCCGCCATCTCGGCGATCTTCGCGCGCAGGTCGGCTGCCCCGTCCGTCTTGCCGCGGCCGCGGGACGCGGCCTTCACCTCCGCGGCGCGCTCGGCCATGGCGGCGCGCTCCTCCGGCGTCCAGCCGCCGTCCGGCGCGGCATCGGGGTCCGTGTTCTTCCTGGCTGGGCTCACCGTGGCTCCTCCATCCGCTTGCTCCGGCCCGGAGCGTAGCCGTGCCGGGCCGGAGGCGTGCTCATCCGTCGGCCCCCGGGTCCGCCGCAAGGATCCGGCGTCCCTCCGCGAGCAGCTCGCCCCGGTCGATGAAGCGCAGGAGCGTCGGCCCGTTCGAGGCGAGGACGCTGTCCGGCAGCGGCGGCGTGTCCGTCCCGAAGCAGCGGGCGAAGAGGAACCGGAAGAGGTTCACCGGGCTCACGGGGGTGCCCGCAGGGTAGCCCGCCGGGTCGGTCGCGCCCGCCGCGTCCGGGAGGTGGAGCGCGAGCAGCGTGCCGAACTTCACGGCGACCTCTTCGGGCGTCGCATCCTCCCAGCGGAAGGCGTCGGCCTCGCGGGACGGACGCGGCGGGTACGGCCCCTCGTCCGCGAGGATCGCGATGGTCGGCCGCTCCCCTGCCGGGCGGTCCAGGAGCCGGTCCACGAGGGCGGTGACGCGGATGTCCGCGTACGCGAGCTGACCTGCGAGGTCCGTCCGCGTCCGCGCGTCCGGGGGCGGGCCGTCCGCGCGGAAGACGTACGGATCGTGCGGCAGGAGGACGTGCGCGAAGAGGTAGTCCGGCCCCGGCGCCGCGATCTCCGCGGCGAGCGCATCGAGCGCGCCGAGGCCGCCGAGCGCGGCCTCGCGATGGCGCCACGTCTCCGGCGCGAGGGCGGTCGCGCCGATCGCGGTGGCAAGGATGGACGGTGCCGAGAAGCTGTACAGGACCGCGCCGAGATCCGACGGGAAGGGGAAGCGGTAGCCGCCGTCCGCGAGCGACGACCCGGCGGTCGCGGGGAACCACGAGCCGACGTGGTGGTAGCGGTATCCCCGGGCACGGAGGAAACGGCCGGCGAGGTGGTCGTCGAGCAGGTAGCGGACGAAGAGGAAGTCGCCGGGCGCAGCGCCGGCGGCGGCGGCGAGCGGCGGCAGGTGCGCGAGGTTCAGCGCGGACGCGAGCGAGACCCCGGTGGACGCGTAGTTCGCGTGCGCCCCATCCGCCACGACGAAGCCGCGAGCGCGGAGCGCAGCCGGGAGGCGGCCCCCCGCCCCGAACGTCGCGAGGGCATCCGGTGAGCCGTAGCGGTTCAGGACGATGACGACGATGTCGCGGTCCGTCGTCCGGGGCGCGACGGGCAGGGGCAGGTCCGGAGGCACGGCCGCGTCGAGCACGCGGCCCGCGAGCCGTGGGCCGCCGGTCGCGACGGCTGCGATCGTGAGCCCGAGGACGACGAGCGTCAGGGTGCGGCCGACGCGGGCGATGGGGGCGCTCGACGCCGGGCGGCTCGGGCCGTGGCGCGCGCGCGCGAGCGCGAGAAGGAGCGCCACGACGAGCGGGACCGGGAGGCCGACCGCGGGAAGGGCGAGCACGAGGACCCAGCCGAATGCGTATCCGGCCACGAGGAGGGCGGACGCCCCGAGCGCCGCGGGCCGCGGAGCGGGACCCACAGGATCGCCACCATGAGCGCGGCCGCCAGCGCCGTCGCCGCTAGCGGGGCGAGGACCACGGCGAGCTCGCTCTCGTTGGGGACCGCGGCGTAGAAGCCGAGGACGGAATAGAGGACGAGCGCGGGCAGGTGGAGCACCTCCGCGAGGAGGCGTGCCACGGGGTGCTCCGGGCGTGCGTCGCCGGGGCGCGACGTGATGGCGCGATCCGTCGCGATGCGGGAGGCGGTCATGCCGTTGGGGACGTCAGTGGACAAGGAGCCGGCGCGAGGCGCGGACGGCGTCGCGCACGGTGCCGGTGGCGGCCCCCTTGAGGATGGCGTGGCAGTGGACCTCACCGTCCCGCGCATCCGACTGCGTCACGTCGCTCGTGTAGTCGAGCGCGACCGTTCCCCGCGCGTCGGCGACGATCCGATGGCGCGCGAGGATGGCGCCGGCCCCGATCGGGCTCGCGGGGCAGCCGGAGCCCGCACGGACGGTCGCGACGAGACGCGAGGTCGAACCCGGCTTCAGCCCGCGGAGGATCGCCGTGAAGCCGAGCGCACGGTCGCCGTGGATGACGAGGGAGAGCCCGTCGATCGCGGGCCCGCTGTGCCGCCCGAGCGTCGCGTACAGGTCAGCGTCCGGCGAGTCCGGCGCGGCATCCCCCCACGCGGGCGCTGTGCACGAGACGACGGTCGTGGGCGCGGCGACGTTGACGAGGCGGATCGACTTCGTCGCCGGGAACGGCGCGACGGCGGTGCTCCCGAGCCCGCGCTGCCGGAGAAGCAGACGATCCGCGGCAGCCGTGCCGAGGTTCACGAGAAAGGTGCGCGACAGCGCGGTCTCCGTGGCGGTGCACGCGAGAGTGCTGCCCGTGAGCCGGTACGCGGCGCCGGGGCCGAGGTTCGCGCCCGCGAAGACGACCCGAACCTCCCCCACCGCGCCGCCCGGGCTGACGCTGACGATCATCGGCCGCCCGCCGCCCTGGTACCCCAGGAGCCGCTCGCCGGACCCGGCGACGACCGGAGCGGCGCCCCCGGCTGCGACGAGGAGGGCCGCGAGGACGAGGAGTGCGACGAGACGCGAGGGACGGCGCATGACGGCTCCGATAGGTGCGCGGGACCGGCCTCGCGCGTCCTGTCGGTGATGGGGAGGCCGGACGTCGTCCGCAATGGGCGGGTCAGGGGGCCGACGGCGCGGGGCCGCGGTGGCGGTCAGGGAGATGGCTCCGGCGGTAGGACTCGAACCTACGACCAAGCGGTTAACAGCCGCCCGCTCTACCACTGAGCTACGCCGGAACGGTCGCCGCGCCCCGAAGACCGGGCCGGCCGTGACGCCGTCGCGGCGCCGGGCGAGAGGATAGCACCTCCGCCCTGCGGGACGGTCAGCCGATGCGCGGCCCCGGCGTGAAGGTGGCGGGCTCCCGGACGATCCCGTTGACGATGCCGATCGTGTCCGGCAGCTCCACGCCGGCCTCGTCGATGACGAAGTCGGGGAGGCGCCGGAAGACCTCTCCGAGGACGATGCGCATCTCCGCCCGGGCGAGGGTCGCCCCGAGGCAGCGGTGCCCGCCGACCCCGAAGGTGAGGTGGCGGTTCGGGCTCCGCTCGATCCGGACGGTGTCCGGCTCCGGGAAGACCGCCGGGTCGCGGTTCGCCGACCCCCAGAGCAGGAAGAGCGTCTCGCCCGCGGCCATCGCCTGGCCGCCCACG
>JBJTJV010000309.1:0-2676 GCA_046352645.1 Chloroflexota bacterium
GTCTGGACGGACACGCCGGCGAGATCCGCGACATCGCGCATGCGCGGCCGTCCGCCGACTGGTCGGTCCTGGGGGGCAGGGGTTCGTGGCGACATCTGAGGGAGCCTACCCCGCCACAGGGGACTCGGCCACGAGGAACGCGTCGATCGCGGCATCGAGGCGCGCCAGAACGTCCGTGGTGGTGTCCGCGTCATGCGCGGCGGAGACATACCAGATGCCTCGGCCCGCGAGCCAGATGCCGGAGGCGCGTGCGTGCGCGGCGAGCGCGCGATACCGGGCCGCGGCCGCGCGGAGGAGGGCGCGGTACGCCCGGACCGGCGCGTCCGTGTCGAACGCCACGTGGAAGGCAGCCGGGACGCCGCGCACCACGAGCGGGAGCCCGCGCCGTGCGAAGAGCCCGCGGAGGGCCGTCATCAGCGCGCTCCCGACCGTCGTCACGCGGTCGTGCACCGCCTCGGCGCGCATGATACCGAGGGCTGCACGGATCGCCGCGACCGAGAGGACGTTCGCGTTGAATGTCCCGGAGTGGTTGACCCCGGTCGCGAACCGCTCCATCAGGTCGCGCCGACCGGCCAGGACGGACGCCGGATAGCCACCCGCGACCGCTTTTCCATAGACCGCGAGATCCGGCACGACCCCGTATCGGCCGACCGCCCCCCGCAGGTCGATGCGAAAGCCGGTGATCGTCTCGTCGAAGATCAGCACGATCCCTAGCTCGTCGCACAGCACGCGCAGGCCCCGGAGGTAGCCGTCGACGGGCTCGATCGCGCCGGCGTTGAGCATCATCGGCTCGGTGATGATCGCGGCCACGCTCCCGTCGTGCGCATCGAGCGCCGCACGGACGGCATCGAGGTCGTTCCACTCCACCGTGATGCCGTTCGCGGCCACTTCCGGGACCTGGCCCTCGCTCGCAAGCCGGGGTGGGTCGCCGGTCCAATCCATGAGAACGTCATCCAGCCAGCCGTGGTAGTGGCCGCGGAAGCGCAGGAAGCGCTTGCGGCCGGTCGCGGCTCGCGCGACCCGCAGTGCCGCCTGGACCGTCTCGGTCGATGTCATGCCGATCCGCACCATAGCCGGCCAACCGAGCGTGTCGACGAGCAGCTCGGCAGCGTGCAGCTCCGTGGGTGTCTGGGCCGCGAACGTCATGCCCCCGGCGATCGCCGCGGTGACGGAGGCATGCAGGTCGCGCCGACCATGACCGAGGAATGCCGGGCCCTGGCCGAGCACGTGGTCCACAGACTCGCGACCGTCGACGTCCCAGACTCGGGCGCCTTCGCCGCGCGTGAAGAACGTGGAGGCCACCTCCAGCCGGACGTTGGAGTCGACACCGCCGGGCACGACCCGGGCCATGCGCCCGGCGAGCCCGTCGGCCGATGAGCCGCCTTCAGGGGCGACGGGCACCCGGAGACCTCCTGTCCAGTACTGGAACGTTCCAGTCGATGCTAGAGGAGACAGCGGGATGTCGTCAATCGCGGTCCGACGTCATGACCCGGACGCCACCCAGATACGCCCGGGCCGCACTGGTGCCCGCCGCCGTTCGTCGCCTGGGACGGCTACGCGCGGATGTGGCAGGCGATCGCCCGCTGGGTCACGGGGGGCTGACGGAGGGCGTCGGCCCATGCCGGGAGGCGGGACCCGGTGTCCCGCCTCGCTCGTGCGACTAGAGGTTCCCGCCGCCCCCGCTGCCGACGCAGCCGTGGCTGAGCGTGAACGTCGGCGACGCGGTCCCCGTCCAGCTCGCCGTGACCGGCAGCGCGAGGAGCGCCGCGAGGTCGATCGCGGAGCCCGGCGTGTAGGTGTAGCGCCAGGAGCTCGTGCCCTTCTTCCCGCCGTTGCTCTGCGCCATCGCGACAGGCGTGTCCGCCCCGAACCGGATCGTGGGCGACGCGACGCCCCTGGCGGCGCCGAGGATGAAGAGGACGTAGGGCGTCTCGTTCGCGTCGCAGAGCGACGTGCCGAGGACGTAGCCGCCGTTGCCGTCCGCCGTGATGCCGTTCCCCGTCCACGTCACGCTCGAGCTCGCAGGGGCAGTGCGGGCGAGCGCCGGGACGGCGGCGACGGTGAGGAGCAGGGCGGCAGCGACCGCGGTCGCGAGCCGGGAGCGCTGGGATCGCATGAAGTGGAACCTCGTGAGGCAGCGGCGGAGACTCGGGCCGCGGGTAACGGATGGTACCCACGGGACGGCCGCGCGTCCATCCCCTGCCGGGGCGGTCAACCGCCCGGAAGCCGCGCGAGGGCGCGCTCGAGCAGCTCCACCGCCGCGGACGACCTGCGCCACCCCTCGATCCGCGGGTCATCGAGGACGATGCGCACGCCGGCCCCGCGCGCGACCGCGCCCGCGATCGTGACCTCCCACGTGGCGGCGGGGTCCGCGCACCACGTCTCCGTGCCGCCGATCCCCGGCAGGTCGAGCGTGATCGTCGTGCAGAGAGGACGGCCGCCGAGATGGCCGACGGGCCGCGCGTTCCGTCCGGCCCCCGCAGCCACGTAGAGGCCGCGGCCGGTCGCGTCCGTGTAGGCGCACGTCCCGTCCAGGCCGGCCACGCCGGGCGGGGGCTCGCCGACCATCCCGGTCGCAGCAGCGATCTCCGCGGGCGCAAGGAGGGCGCACGGATCGATGGGCGCGGGCGGACGCAGCCACCCTCCCCGGGTGCCTCCCCGCCGACCCGGCCACCG
>JBJTJV010000310.1:0-3505 GCA_046352645.1 Chloroflexota bacterium
GTGCTGCACCGCCAGCCCGATCGGTTCCCGCTCTCGTCGATCGCGCGGACGCAGATCCGCTGACGTCCGGCCGCGGGCAGGAGGATCGTGCCGCGGACCGGCTGGACGATCCGTCCGTCGCCCCGGACACCCTGGAGCGGAAGCGGACGACGATTCCCGATCCGGACCTGGGCGCTCGCCACGCGGCCCGCGTCGGTCACGGTGGCGCGGATCCGGACGCGGGTCCCCGCCTCCGGCGTTCCCGGCCGCAGGCGGACCCGGCCGATCTCCGGGGGCACGATGTCCGGCACGTACACGGTGACGATGCCGGCATCGGGGAAGACCGGGTCGGTCCCGCGATCGGTGCGATGCGCCCCCACGACGACCGTGTCGCCGGAGATGTCCACCGCCGTGCCGAACCACGCCTCGCTCTGCGGCGCATCCGCCTTCAGGTATGTCTGCTGCGTCCAGGTCGTCCCGGACCGGAGGAACACGTAGGCCGCCCCGGCACCCTGGACCGGATCGTCCGTCCCGTCGCCGTTCACCCCGCCCGACCCGCCATCCTCGCCCCAGGCGCCGACGACGAGGATGTCACCGGACAGCGCGGCGGAGCTGCCGAAGAGGTCGTCCGCGCCGGTGTTGCCCGCCTTGAGGTATGCCTGCTGGCTCCAGCTCGTCCCCGATCGGGTGAAGACGTACGCGGCGCCGGATGCGGACGCGCTGTCGTCCGCCTGGTTCCCGTTCACCCCGCTCGCCCCCGAATCCTCCTGGTAGGCGCCGATGACGACGGTCGCCCCGGAGAGGGCCGCGCTGGTCCCGAAGCTGTCCCCCGCGCCGGTGTTGCTCGCCTTCAGGTACGCCTGCTGGCTCCAGGTCGTCCCCGACCGGACGAACACATACGCGGCACCGGCACCGCTCGCGCTCTCATCCGCGGCGTTCCCATCCACGCCGGTGGCCCCGGAATCCTCCCCGGCTGCCCCCGCCACGAGCGTGTCGCCACGGACGACGAGCGCCTCCTCGCCGAACCTGTCCATGGTGCCGGCATTGCTCGCCTTGACGTATGCCTGCTGGCTCCAGGTCGTCCCCGACCGGACGAAGACGTAGACGGCGCCGGCGCTGGCCGCGCTGTCGTCCGCGGCGTCCCCGTCCACCCCGGTGGAAGCCGAGTCCTCACCGGGTGCACCCACGGCCACGGTCGCCCCGGAGACCGAGACGGCCTCGCCGAAGGAATCGCCGGCGTCCGTGTCGCTCGCCTTCAGGTAGGCCTGCTGGCTCCAGGTCGTCCCCGATCGGGCGAAGACGTAGACGGCGCCGGCGCTGCTCGCGCTGTCGTCCGTGCCGTCCCCGTCCACGCCGGTCGCGCTCGAGTCCTCGGACCGGGCGCCGACGACGATCGTGTCTCCATCGATCGCGACGGCGATCCCGAACCGGTCGCCCGCTCCGGTGTTGCTCGCCTTCAGATAGGCCTGGCGGGTCCAGGTGCCTCCGGAGCGGACGAAGACGAAGGCAGCCCCGGAGATGTCGGCGCCCGTGTCCAGCTCATCCCCATCGACCCCGGTGGCGCTCGAGTCGTCGCCGGAGGCTCCCACGACGATCGTGTCGCCGGAGATCCCGACGGAGACGCCGAACACGTTGCTGCGCAGCGGGTCGAGGGAGAGCTCCTCCTGCCGGACCCAGACCGGGTCGATCGTCAGGGGATACGCCGCACCGGCATCCTCGACGACGAGCCGGAGCCGCGTCCCGGCGAGCTCCATCCGTGCCGGCAGGACGCGGCCGGTCGCATCCCATGCGGCGAGCCCGTCCCAGGCGAGCGCCGTGCCGGTGATGGCGAGCCGGGTCGGCGCGGCGAGCGTCGCGTTCGCGGCGAGATCGCCTCCCAGGTCGAGCGCGAGCGCGAGCGCGCCGGGCACCCCGGGGAGCGGGTCCGCGTGGACGGTGAAGCCCTGCTCGATGCCTGCCGGTGCGTTGATGAGCCACTCCGCGAGGAGCCCCCGCTCGGTCGTCACGCGGTTCCCGTCCGCGACCGGGAGACCGGGGTCCGGGAGCGCCACCGTCGTGTCTCCGCGATCGAGCGCGACGGGCGACAGGACGAGCGACCCGGCCGCCGTGCCGATCCGCAGGCCCGTGGCACCGGCGAGCGCGGAGATGCCGTGGTCCTCGTTCCGCAGCTCCACGAGGGCACCGGCCCCGCGGGCGGCGAGCTTCGCATCTACCGACCCGAGCGCGGCCATGACCGCGGGGAGCGCACCCACCGGCAGGGCGTCGAAGCCCCGGCCGGAGATCGGGCCGGAGATCGGGCCGGACGTCGGAGCCGCCGCCGCCGGTGCGGCTGCCGGGGACGCGACCAGCGCGAGCGTGAGCGCGAGCGCAGCGGATCTCCGCAGACCCCGGGGCGCCCGGATCACCACACCTTCTCCCTCCGCACGGCCGGGTCAGCGGGACCCGGGCTGACCGCGCGCAGTCTGCCCGATGGCCGGGGGTGCTGTCACGCCCCCGGCCCCGGATGCGACACTCCCCGCATGACCACGCCGACGCGCCGCCCCCCGAGCCCCGGGCCGATCCGCTGCTCCGCGAACGTCCACTTCCTCTTCGGCGGGCAGCCGCTTCCCGACCAGCTCCGGGCGGCGGCGGCCGCGGGGTTCCGGACCGTGGAGCTCACCGATCCGTGGCAGCTGCCGCCTGGCGAGCTCGCCGGGCTCCTCGACGGCCTCGGGCTCCGGGTCGACCTCTTCAACCTGCCCTTCGGCGACATGGCGGCGGGCGACCGCGGCTATGCGGCCGACCCCGCCCGCCGGGCACGCTTCCGCGACGACGTGGCGCGCGCGGTCGAGCTGGCGGGGCGCCTCGGCGTCCGCTGCGTGAATGCGCTCGCGGGCGTCCGCCTGCCCGGGCTCGATGCGGACGCGCAGCTCGGCTGCCTGCGCGAGAACCTCGCCTTCGCTGCCGAGGCGTTCGCGCCCGTCGCCACGCGCGGCGTCACCGAGCTCCTCAACCCGGTCGAGACGCCCGGCTTCCTCCTCGGCTCGCTCGCCGACGTGCGCGCGGTCCTCGACCCGCTCGCCGGTGCTGCGGGCTTCCAGCTCGACGTCTATCACCTCCAGCGGACGCGCGGCGAGGTGATCCCCGCGATCCGCGCGCTCGCGGACCGGACCTGGCACGTGCAGGTCGCGGACGCACCCTGGCGGACCGAGCCGGGCACGGGCGAGCTGAACATCCCCAACCTCCTCGCGGAGATCGTGGCCACCGGGTACGCGCACCCCGTCGGCCTGGAGTACCGGCCGTCGGGCGCGGGCGACCCGTTCGCCTGGATGGCCGCGGCGGGCGCGGTCCGGGCATGATGGTGGCGCCGTCGCGTCGCGTCCCTCGCCGCGGGCCGGGCGTGGCCCGCACGGGAGTGCCCGGATGCCGGGCGTGAGCCTCACCGAGCCGGGCGTGCTCGCCGCGGCCGATCTGCCGGAGCCGCCGCCGCCCGGGCCCGGCGAGGCGCGTCTCGCCGTCCATCGCGTCGGGCTGTGCGGCACGGACC
>JBJTJV010000311.1:0-3036 GCA_046352645.1 Chloroflexota bacterium
GCGCGCTCGCTCGAGGGGACGGGCGCGGGGATCCTCTCCGCGGGCTACACCTCGCTCCTCATCCGCCGCCCGATCGGACTCGCGGGCGCGATCGCGCCGTGGAACTTCCCGTTCATCATGGCCGCCTGGAAGATCGGCCCCGCCCTCGCGGCCGGCAACGGCGTGGTGCTCAAGCCGGCCTCGCGCACGCCGCGCTCCGCGCTCGCGCTCGCCGAGCTCGCGGTGGAGGCCGGGCTGCCGCCGGGCCTCTTCGCGGTCGTCACCGGCGACGCGACGATCGGCGAGGCGCTCGTCCGCCATCCGGCGCTCGGCATCGTCAGCGTCACGGGCTCCACGGCGACCGGACGCCGCGTCATGGAGGGCGCCGTGCCGGCCGTGAAGCGCCTGTCGCTCGAGCTCGGCGGCAAGGCCCCGGCACTCGTCTTCGCGGACGCGGATATCCCCGCCATGGCCCGCGCCCTCGCGCTCGGCGCCACGTACAACACCGGCCAGGACTGCACGGCCGCGACGCGGGTCTACGTGGAGCGCGCGGTCTGGCGCGATGCGGTCGACGCCCTCCGGGCGCAGCTCGCCGCGATCCGCGTGGGCGACCCGCGTGCGGACGGCACGGACCTCGGGCCGCTCATCTCGGCCGCGCACCGCGATCGCGTGGACGGGTTCGTGCGGCGCGCCGTCGCCGCGGGGGCCGAGGCGCTCACGGGTGGCGCGCCGCTCCCCGGGCCGGGCGCGTACTACCCCCCGACGCTCGGCGTCGGCGCGGACCAGGCGAGCGAGATCGTGCGCGGCGAGATCTTCGGGCCGGTCCTCGTCATCCTCCCGTTCGACGGGGAGGACGAGGGCGTGCGCCTCGCGAACGACACGGAGTACGGGCTCGCATCCTCGGTCTGGACCCGGGACGTCGGCCGCGCGCTCCGCATCTGCCACCGCCTCGACGTCGGCGTGACCTGGGTGAACGACCACCTGCCGATCGCGTCGGAGGCACCGCACGGCGGTGTCAAGGGCAGCGGCTTCGGCAAGGAGATGAGCCAGGAATCGGTTCTCGAGCACTCCGTGACCCGACACATCATGCTGCGGCACGCGGCCCCGCCGGCCCACGACGGCTTCCGGCCCGCCTGACCCCGCGGGCACGCGCTCGCCCCTCGGTACGTCCGCCACCGAGTCGCCACCGAACCGCAACCGACACGTCCTCCCCGAACGGACGTCCGGCGCGAACAATACGTAGTCATCCCGCGACAGCACCAGGAGGACCGTTGAGCTCGCGATCCCTCTACGACCCCCGCTTCGAGCACGACGCCTGCGGCTTCGGCTTCGTCGTGGATATCAAGGGCCGACGCTCGCACGAGATCGTGCGCGACGCGCTCACCGTGCTCGTGAACCTCGAGCACCGCGGTGCGTCCGGTGCCGAGAAGAACACGGGGGATGGGGCAGGGATCACGGTCCAGATCCCCCATCGCTTCCTTGCGGAGGCGGCCGCGGAGGCCGGGGTGCGGCTGCCCGCGGGCAACGGCTACGGCGTGGGCATGGCCTTCCTCCCGCAGGACGGGGCGGCGCGGGCGGCCTGCGAGGAGATCGTGGCCCGGGTGGCGGCGCGCGAGGGCGTGGGCGTGCTCGGGTGGCGGACCGTGCCCACGGATGCGAGCCTGCTCGGCGAGACGGCGCGCGCCTCCCAGCCGGCCATCCGGCAGGTCTTCCTCGCCCGGCCCTACGGGCTCGAGACGCTCGCCTGGGAGCGCCGCCTCTACATCCTCCGCCGCCAGGTCGAGGAGGAGATCCGCCGCTCCACCCTCCCCGGGCGCGATTCCGTCTACTTCCCCTCCATGAGCGCCCGGACGATCGTCTACAAGGGCATGCTCAACGCGTCCCAGCTGCGGCACTTCTACCCGGACCTCCACGATCCCGCCTTCGAGAGCGCGATCGCCATGGTCCATTCGCGCTTCTCCACGAACACCTTCCCCTCGTGGAGCCGTGCGCATCCCTACCGGTTCATCTCCCACAACGGCGAGATCAACACCCTGCGCGGGAACATCAACTGGTTCGCCGCGCGCGAATCCGGGTTCCGCTCGAGCCTCTTCGGCGATGAGCTCTCCAAGGTGCTCCCCGCGATCGACACGGACGGCTCGGATTCCACGATGGTGGACAACGTGCTCGAGCTCCTCCACCTCGCGGGCCGGACGCTGCCGCACGCGATGATGATGCTCGTGCCCGAGCCCTGGAGCCGGCACGAGACGATGTCGCCGGAGAAGAAGGCGTTCTACGAGTACCACGCGGCGCTCATGGAGCCGTGGGACGGCCCGGCCTCCATCGCGTTCACGGACGGGACCCTGATCGGCGCGACGCTCGACCGGAACGGCCTGCGCCCGGCGCGCTACTGGGTCACCGCGGACGACCGCGTGGTGATGGCCTCGGAAGCCGGGGTCCTGCGCATCCCCGCGGACCGGATCGTCGCGAAGGGCAGGCTCCAGCCCGGCCGGATGTTCCTCGTGGACACCGCCGAGCAGCGGATCATCCCGGACGAGGAGCTGAAGCACCGGATCGCGACCGCGCAGCCGTACGGCGAGTGGGTGAGCCGGCACACCGTCCGCCTTGCGGACCTGCCCGCCGCGCCCTATGCCGCGGGCCCGGACCACGAGACCGTCCTGCGGCGCCAGGAGACCTTCGGCTACACCGCGGAGGACGTCCGCGTCCTCATCGACCCGATGGCCGCGGACGGTGCGGAGCCGGTCGGCTCCATGGGCAACGACACGCCCCTCGCCGTCCTCTCGGACCGGACGCAGGCGCTCTCGAGCTACTTCAAGCAGCTCTTCGCCCAGGTGACGAACCCGCCGATCGACGCGATCCGCGAGGAGATCGTCATGTCCGTCGAGACGTCGATCGGCCCGGAGGACAACCTCCTCGAGCCCGGCCCGCGTGCCGCGCACCAGATCGCGCTCCCCTCCCCCGTGCTGCGCAACGACGAGCTCGAGCAGATCCGCATGCTCGACGGCCGGGCGGGCGCGCGCGGCTTCCGCGCCATCACGCTGCCGATCCTCTACCCGG
>JBJTJV010000034.1:0-14127 GCA_046352645.1 Chloroflexota bacterium
GGCCGCGGGCCCGGCCGGGGCGCACCGCGGCCCCGCCGGGCGGCGGCCGCGGGCCGCGGCCCGGTACCCCCGCGGGGGCGGGTGGGTGGGCGGGGATCGCGACGGGAACCCGAACGTCACTGCCGAGACGACGCGAGCGGCGCTGCGCATCCAGGCCGACCACGTGCTCCGGGGCTACGAGGCGGTTGCGCGGCGCCTGATGCAGACGGTCGCCGCGGCCGTGGCGGACACCGAGATCGACCCGGCCCTCGCTGCGCGCCTCGGCGCGGACGCCCGCGAGCTGCCGGAGACGATGGCGGACCTCGGTCGCCGCTTCCCCGCGGAGCCATTCCGGCGGCGCTTCGGGGCGATCGCGGAGCGCCTGCGGCGGACGCGCCTGCGGATCGTGGGCGCGAGCGACCTCCCGGGTGGCTACGAGGAGCCGGGCGCCCTCCTCGCCGAGATCGGCGAGATCCGGGTGGCGCTCGCGGAGGTCCGCCTCGGTCGGGTGGCCTGGGGCGAGGTGACGGACTTCGCGTGGCAGGTTGAGACCTTCGGCTTCCACGCGCTCGGCCTGGAGGTGCGCCAGCACAGCGAGGTGCACGCAGCCACGCTCGCCGCGCTCGCCGGGGACGGATCCGGCACGCCCTCGGCCGCGACCCGCGCCATGGAGGTCTCCGCCCGCGTCACGGTGGACGAGGTGCTCGCGACCTTCCGGGCGATCGCCGCGATCCAGGCGGAGGCGGGGACCGCGGCCTGCCACCGCTACGTCATCAGCTTCACGCGCGGGCCGCAGGACGTGCTCGACGTCCTCGCGCTCGCGGGCCGCGCGGGCGTGCCGGCACCCGTCCTCGACATCGTGCCGCTCTTCGAATCGGCCGACGCCCTCGTCGCCTGCGGGCCGATCCTCGATGCGCTCCTCGCCGATCCGGCCTACCGCGCGCACCTCGCCGCCCGCGGCGACCGCCAGGAGGTGATGCTCGGCTACTCCGATTCCACGAAGGAATCCGGGACGCTCGCCGCGTCGTGGATGCTCTACCGAGCCCAGGAGATGCTCGCCGCGGTCGCCGAGCGGCAGGGCGTGGAGCTGACGATCTTCCACGGGCGCGGCGGTGCGATCGGGCGCGGCGGCGGGCCGATGTCACGGGCCATCCTCGCGAGCCCGCCCGGCGCGATCGGCGGCCGCCTGAAGCTCACCGAGCAGGGCGAGGTGATCGCGGCACGCTATGCCAACCCCGCCGTCGCGCTCCGGCATCTCGAGCTCCTCGCGAACGCCGTCCTCCTCGCGTCCTCGCCGCGCCATGAGGCGCGCGCCCGGGCGGCCGAGGTGGCGGGCGCCCCGATCCTCGCTGACCTCGCCGAGCGCTCCCGGCGCGCGTTCCGCGCGACCGTCGGGGAGGATCCGCGCTTCGAGGCGTTCTTCCGGGCCGCGACCCCGATCGAGGAGCTCGCGGGCCTCACGATCGGGTCGCGGCCGGCGGCGCGCGGCGCGGCGGGCCGGCGCCCCGCGGTGACGATGGCGACGCTCCGCGCGATCCCGTGGGTCTTCGCCTGGTCCCAGTCGCGGCTGAACCTGCCCGGCTGGTCCGGCGTCGGCAGCGCGATCGCGGGCTGGGTCGCGGAGAACGGCCCGGATGCGCACGCGGGCCTCGCTGCCCTCTACCGCGACTGGCCCTTCTTCGCGACCGTGCTCGACACCGTGGAGCTGAGCCTCGCCAAGGCCGACCTCGCGGTCGCGGAACGCTACGCGGGCCTCGCCGAGCCCGGGGACGCCGCGTCGATCTGGCCGGGCCTGCGCGACGAGCTGCGCCGGACGGAGGCGGCGATCCTCACGATCACGGGCCGGACGCGCCTGCTCGATTCCATGCCGGAGCTCCAGCGTTCCATCGACCTGCGCAACCCGTACGTGGATTCGCTCTCCGAGCTCCAGGTGCGGCTGCTCGGGGCGCACCGGGCGCTCCCCGCGGACGACCCGGGCCGCGCGCCGCTCCTCCGGCTCGTCCACCTTACCGTGAGCGGCGTCGCGGCAGGGCTGCAGAACACCGGGTAGGGGCGGGGCGCGCGACGTCCCCGGCCACCTTCCGGCACACTGCGTGCGTGCACTACCGAGCCCCGCGGACCGCGGTCCGCCGCTGATGCGTCCCGCGCTGCCGCCCCCGCTGCCGCCCAGCGCGCCCGTCGGCGTCCGCATCGACCGGCTCGCGGACGATAGCCACACCGCGCTCCTCCGCCACATGGCGCGCTATCCCGGGGCGCTCTTCGACGAGCGGCCGACGCACCTGCGCCTCTGGACCGGGCTCGCGAGCGGCTTCTTCAACTCGGTCACGCGCGCCGTCTGGCCCGCCGATACCGCCCCGCTCGCGGTACGCACGATCGCCGAGGACCTGAGCGCGCGGAAGGTGCCCTGGCGCTGGTACGTCGGCTCCGGGGGTGCCGGGGACGAGGTCGTGCCGCTCCTGCGCGCCGTCGGCCTCATGCCGATCCCGAGCACGACCCCCATGGCGCTCGAGCCGACCCCCCGGCTCCTCTCGCGGATGCTCGGCACGATCGTGCCGGTGCCGGGTCTCGCGGTCGCCGAGGTGCGCGACGGCGAGGCGATGCGCGACTGGGTGATCGTGCGCGCCGCCTCCGGCGACTGGATGGAGCGGACCGCGGAGGCGTGGCTCGCGATGCACATCTCGCTCGGGCTCGGGCCGTGGGAGCCGCTCCAGCACCTCGTGGCGTACCTCCGCGGCCGGCCCGCCGGGAGCGTCTCCGTCTTCCTCGAGGAGGACGGCACCGCGGGCATCTACCACGTCGAGGTGCTGCCGGAGGCACGCGGGCGAGGGATCGCATCCTGGCTGACCGCCGCCGCGATCGGGCTGGCGGCGGACCGGGGCGCGGAGCGCATCGTCCTCTCGTCGTCCCAGGCGGCGCTCGGCCTCTATCGCCGCCTCGGCTTCGTCGCCCACGGGTCGTTCACGTACTTCTTCGACCCGCGCCTCGGGCCGTAGCGGCCCGCCGGGGGGCCGCAGGTGGTCAGGCGCCGGGGCGGTGCGCCCGGTCGGGCAGCAGCACGGCCCGCTGGAAGGTGAGCACGACGACCCCGTCCTGGTTCCGGCCGTCCGTCCGGACACGGACGATCCCCTGGCCGGGGCGGCTCCGCGACGGCCGCACCTCGAGGACCTCGCTCTCCGCGTAGAGCGTATCGCCCGCGAAGACGGGCGCCGTGAGGCGGACGTCCTCCCAGCCGAGGTTGGCGATCGCGTTCCGGCTGATGTCCGGGACGGAGAGCCCGGTGACGATGGCGAGCGTGAGCGTGGAGACCACGAGCGGCTTGCCGAACTCCGTGCGGGACGCGTAGTCCGCGTTCGAGTGGATGTCGTGGGGGTTGTTCGTGAGCAGCGAGAACCAGGTGTTGTCCGCCTGGCTGATCGTCCGGCCGTGCGCGTGCCGGTAGCGATCGCCGACCCGGAAGTCCTCCAGGAAGCGTCCGTCCATCGCGATCATCCGCACGTCGCCCGTGTCGTCCCCGTCCCTGTCCGTCGCGCTCACGCCCGCCCCTCCCCGAAGAGCTCGGCGAGGAGCTCCAGCGCGACATCGCGGATCATCCCCGCCACCTCGGGCGCGACCGGCGCCGGGTGGTTGTAGCCGCGCTGGGCGACCGCGGGCTCGTACCCGCCGTGGGGATACTCCTCGGGCGTCGCGACGTAGCCGAGGACGCCGTTGGAGTAGCCCGCGAAGACCGTCACCGGCGCGGGCGAGGCGGCCCGGACGGCGGCCCCGATCTCGCCGAAGATCTCGCCGGGGGTGCCCCCGATCGCGCAGTCGCCGAGGCGTGCGGCCCAGATCTCGCCGGGCGAGACGGTCGGCAGCGGCCCGAGCCGCGCGCGGTCCCGCATCACCTGTGCCCAGACGAGGTGGTAGCGGACCGGGTTGATCGTGACGCGCGTCTCGCCCGCGGCGGCGCGGCGCGCGAGGTCGGCCTCGCGCTCGGCGATCTCGCGCTCGAGCTCCTCGCTCGTGGGCGCCGGCAGGAGCGGCAGGTCCACGATGCGCCGGACCGTGGCGAGCGCCTGGGGCGGCTGCACATCCGCGGGCCGGCGCCGATACAGCCCGATCGGGGTCACCGACCCGAAGGCGATGCGGTCCACGGTGATCGCCCGCGGATCCGCGTCCGCCACCGCGTGCGCGGCCTCCAGGCCGAGCCGCTCGCCGAAGGGGACCTCGGGCCCGAGGTGGTCGAAGAACGCCTCCAGCGGCAGCACGTTGCCGGCCGCCCCCTGGAGGAAGATCGCGACGCCGCCCCCGCGCAGGAGTTCCGTGCGCGCCCGCAGCGGCCCCACGAAGTCCGAGCCGATCGCATCGACGTCCGGGCCCACGACGACCGGGTGGCAGCCGAAGCCGACGATCGTCGCGATCGGCGTGCCGTCGAGCGCATCGATGCGCAGCGTGGGGACCGAATCGTCGAAGAAGCCGTCCGGGTTCCAGCCCAGGATCGTCCGGCCGTCCGCCGTCCGCTCGCGCCGGTTCACCGCGATGCCCGGCGCGTGGCCCACGCCGCCGCTCACGCGCGCCGGCCGGCGCTCCGCGAGCGAGCGGACCGCTGCGGACGCGAAGAGATCCGGGAGCGAATCCCAGTAGCGTCGCTCGAGCGGCGTCCAGTCGTCCGTCTCCCCGCCGAGCTTGTAGGCGGCGCCGGGCCACGGGCCGGCGTGCGTGTGGCTGCTGTTCAGCAGGACGTTCGCGCCCGGGATACCCGTCGCCTCCGTGATCCGGTCGCGGATCCGCTCGGCGAACGCGGGCGTGAGGTTCGTGAGGTCCGCGGCCATGATCGCGACCGTCGTCGCGCCGGAGCGCAGGACGACCGCCGTGACGAGGAGGGGATCGTGGACCCGGACGTCGATGCGATCGGCTCGGACTTCGTGGACCCGCCGCGGCGCGACCGGACGCCGGGCGTAGCCCAGCACGTCCACCGGCAGCGGTGGGGTGATGTCGACGCGAGCGGCGCCGGCCTGCATGGAACGACCTCCGTGGCGGCGCGCGTAGGGTGGGGGCGAGGGCGCCGTGAGCCAGCCCGCCCCGCGCGCGAGCTGCTCCTGGAGATCGGCGAGGAGGCGGGCCGCGCCCGCGCCGTCCACCGCCCGGTGGTCGGAGCTGAGCGTGGCGGACAGCATCCGGCGGATGACGACCTGGCCGTCCCGGACGACCGCCCGCTCCTCGGTGGCCCCGGTCGCGAGGATCGCGACCTGCGGCGGGGTGAGGATCGCGGTGAAGGAGGAGACGCCGAGGCCGCCGAGGTTGCTCAGCGTGAACGTCCCGTCGGAGATCTCCGGCGCCCGGAGCTTGCCCACCTTCGCCCGTGCCACGAGGTCGCGCAGCTCCGTCCCCAGCTGCTCCACCGACTTGCCGGCGCAGTCGAGCAGCGCGGGGGCGATGAGGCCCGCGTCGCCGAGGTCGATCGCCACGCCGAGGTTGACCGCGTCCACCCGGAGGAGCGTCTCCCCGTCCCAGACCGCGTTGAAGGCGGGGTACGCCGCGAGCGAGCGCGCGACCGCCTTGAGGAGGAGCGCGGTGACCGTGAGGCGCTCCTCGCGGGCGCGTCCCTCGTTCGTGGCCGCGAGCGCAGCGAGCGCCGCGTCCAACTCGAGCTCGCGCGTGACGTAGAAGTGCGGCGCGCCCTGCGTGCTCTGGACCATCCGCCGGGCGATCGCCTGGCGCATCCGGTCGAACGTGACCGGGTGGCGTCCGTCGGTCATCGGCCCGCTCCCGTCCGGCTGCCGATCACTGACCGTCGTCCAGCCAGCCGATGACGGTCCCGACCGGGACCTCGTTGCCGGGCTCGAGGGAGATCTCCACGAGCGTGCCGCCCGCGAGCGCCTCCATCTCCACCGTGGACTTCTCGGTCTCGATCTCCGCGAGGACGTCGCCGCGGCTCACGCTGTCGCCGACCTTCTTCACCCAGGCCGAGATCGTGCCGACCTCCATGTCGTAGCCGAGCTTGGGCATCTCGATCGCGATGCGGGCCATGCGGGTCCTCCGTGCGTGGACAGGCGGTTGCGCGCCCGGATGGCCGGCACGCGGGCCGGTCGGGCGGCCGTGCCCATTCTAGCCGGGCCGAGCGAGGGTCCGACGGGGCAGCGCGGCCGTCCGGGCGCGGGCTCCGGACTTGCGCGCGCCGGGTTGACAATCGATTGTCCTTCGTCCACGCTCCGCGTCGGCGGGGGAGGCGCCGGATGCGTGCCGCCCCGAGTCGCAGAGGAGGTCGAGAATGCGGGCCCAGGTCCCCGCGCGCCGGCAGCGCGCCATCGTGGCCGTCGCGGGAACCGCGCTCGCCGCGAGCGTGCTCATCGCGCCGGCCGCACTGGCGCAGGACGCCACGGCGATCGAGATGTGGTCGTGGAACAACGAGGGCGCATACCCGCTCGTCCACGAGGATGCCCAGGCGCGCTACGAGGCCGACCACCCCGGGAGCACCGTGACCCGGACGTACATCCCGTACGGTGACTACGTGGCGAAGTTCAAGTCCGCGGTCGCCGCCGGCGAGCCGCCCTGCATCGCCCAGATCCCGTGGGCGGGCGAGTTCCGTGACTTCGTGAATAGCGGCGAGCTGCTGCCTCTGACGGACGTCATCACGGAGGGCTTCCCGGCCTTCTTCGACCCGATCGTCAGCGCGGTGAGCATCGACGGCGACGTCTGGGCCATCCCGCTCGACGTGAACACGCTCCAGATCGCGTACAACAAGACGAAGTTCGAGGAGCTCGGCATCGAGGTGCCCCGGACCTACGCCGATCTGAAGGCAGCCGTCGACGCGCTCGGCGAGCAGGGGATCTTCGGCATCGCGATGGGCACGAAGGACAAGTGGTCGGCCGGCGACCTCTGGTTCGCCCAGGTCGCCTACACCGACGGCACGAACAGCAAGCTCGCGCAGGCGGACGCCGGCGCGATCGGCTGGGATGACCCGGCGTTCGCGGCCGCGGCGGACAACGTCGCGTCGATGGTCGCGGATGGCATCTTCGCGCCCGGCGCGAACTCGATGGACGCGTTCGTCGGGAACATGGACCTCTTCGCGAGCGGCGCGGCGGCGATGATGTACCCGGTCGGGAACTTCGTCACCGCGGGCGTCGACGCCAAGGTCGCCGGCGCGTTCGAGTGGGGCCTCTTCCCCTTCCCGACGCCGGACGGGTCCGACCTCGACGTGCGCGCCACCGGCGGCATCGCCGAGATGTTCGTGGTCACCAGGGCCTGCCCGCACCCCGAGGCAGCGATCGACTTCCTCAGCCACCTCGTGGACGAGGCGGGCGGCGATGCCCTCGTCGCGAACGACTTCATCCCGAGCTGGGACCACCCGGTCCCGGCAGACAAGAGCCCGCTCTACCAGAACATGGTGGCCGCGCAGGGCACGGCGAACAGCCGCGTCATCTACACGACCGCCGTCTACGGCGAGCTCCTCAACGCGATGCAGGGTGTCATGGACGGTGCGCCCGGCAGCACGGTGATCGACGCGCTCGTGGCCGCCGCGGCCCAGTAGGCCCGGATCCCGGCCGGCCCCGGCTCTTCGCCCGTACGGGTGGGGGGCCGGGGCCGGAGCGCACCCGTGTCCATCCCAGCGAGCGGCCCAACGGCGGCCGCGACCCGCCACCGCCGCGCGGTCACGCCCGCCTGGCTCGGCCTTGCCTTCGTCCTGCCCGCGGTCCTTGTCTTCGCCCTCTTCCTCGTCCTGCCGGTCATCGCCGTCGTCCTGCTCGCCTTCCTCGAGTGGGCCGGCTTCCGGCTCGGTGACTGGACGTTCGTCGGCCTCGACAAGCTCACGGAGATGGCCGGCGACCCGATCTTCTGGCGCGCGTTCGGCAATACGATCCTGTTCACGGTCGCGACCACGATCGTCCTCAACGTCACCGGTTTCCTCTACGCGCTTCTCATCGCCTCGAAGGTGCGGGGAAGCTCGCTCGCGAAGGCCGCCCTCTTTCTGCCGGTCCTGCTGTCGCCGGTGATCGTCGCGCTCATGTGGACGCGCATCCTCGACGCATTCGGCGCGGTGAACCAGCTGATCGCGCTCGTGCTGCCCAAGGCGAAGCCCACGCTCTTCCTGGGCGACCCGGACCTCGCGCTCGTCTCCGTGATCATCGCCACGGTCTGGCAGTTCACCGGCTACAACATGCTCCTCTACTACGCCGGCCTCCAGGGGCTGCCCCGCGACCAGCTCGAGGCGGCCGCGATCGACGGCGCCGGCAAGCGGGCCACGATCCTGCACGTCGTCATCCCGAGCCTCTACCCGGTGATCGGGACGGCGATCCTCCTCAACGTGATCGGGGGCCTGCGCGTCTTCGACCTCGTCTGGGTGATGACCCGCGGCGGCCCGAACCGGAGCACCGAGGTCCTCGCCACGTACATGTACGAGCAGGCGTTCCGTCTGAGCGACATGGGCTATGCGGCGGCGATCGCGGTCGTCATCGTCATCCTGTCCATCGGCGCGGCGATCGCCCGGATCCGCTGGGGTGCGCGCCTCCATGACTGAGCCCATCCGATGATCGACCGTTACAGCCATCCCGCATGGCGGGTCGCGATCTCCGCGTTCCTCTTCCTCTCCGCGTTCGTGGCTCTCGCGCCGATCCTCTGGATCGTGGGACTCGCGCTGCGCACCGGGGCGGACGTCTACTCCCGCTCGGTCGTGCCGAAGGCGCTCCGGCCGGAGAACTTCAGCGACGCCTGGACCGCGTTCGGGCTCGGGCCGCTCTTCCTCAACAGCGTGATCGTCACCGCGGGATCGGTCGTCGTCGCGGTCACACTGAGCGTCCTCGCCGCCTACGGCTTCGCCCGCCTGCGGTTCCGCGGCTCCGAGGTCCTCTTCCTCGTGATCCTCCTCGGCCTGATGATCCCGCCCGCGGCCCTGATCATCCCGCTCTTCGTGGAGATCCGATCGCTCGGCCTCTACGACACACACGTCGGCCTGGCGCTCGTCTACGTCGCGTTCGGGCTGCCACTCTCGATCCTCATCCTGCGGAGCTTCTTCGCCGGCATCCCCCGGGAGCTCGTCGAGGCTGCCCGGCTCGACGGGGCCGGGGAGGCGCGGATCCTCCGCTCGGTCGTCGTGCCGCTCGCGAAGGCACCGATCGCGACTGTCTCCATCCTCCTGTTCCTGTTCTGCTGGAACGACTTCTTCCTCGCCCTCGTCCTTCTGCGCGATGCGGGGACGTATACGCTGCCGGTGGGCATCGCCCAGTTCATCGGCCAGTACAGCACGCCGTACGAGCTCGTCGCGGCCGCCGTCCTCATCGCGGCGGTGCCGGTCTTCGTTCTCTACATCGTCCTGCATCGCCAGTTCGAGCAGGGTGTCGCCGAGGGAGCGGTGAAGACGTGAGCCAGGGAGCGGAAGGGAGGACCGGGATGGAGCCGATCGTCGGCCTCGACGAGATGGGCGAGATCGCCCACGGGATCGACCACGCGGAGGGGATCTGCGCGACGCCGGACGGCACCCTCTGGGTGAGCGGCGAGAAGGGCCAGATCTACCGGATCGGCCCCGATGGCGCCGCGACCGAGGCGACGACGACCGGCGGCTGGACGCTCGGGCTCGCCGCCGATGGCGAGGGGCGGATCTACGCCTGCGACCCGGTCCACCGCGCGGTCCTGCGCTGGACGCCCGGCGGCCCGCCGCCCGAGACCTGGACGACCGGTGCCCCCGACCGGCCGTTCCGGTGCCCGAACTGGGGGGCGTTCGCCGCGGACGGGAGCTACTTCGTCACCGATTCGGGCGGCTGGAAACAGCGCAACGGGGCGGGCCTCGTCGTGAGGGGGGGCCGGACGACGCTCTGGACGGAGGCCGGCCCGGACTTCCCGAACGGCTGCGCGGTCGCGCCGGACGGCCGCGAGCTGTGGGTCCTCGAATCGACCCCCGGCGCGATCGTGAGCTACGCGATCCGCCCGGACGGCGGCGCGGGTCCCCGGCGCATCGTCGCGGAGATGCCCGGCACGGTCCCGGACGGGATCGCGTTCGCGACGGACGGTTCCGTGGTCATCGCCTGCTACCGGCCGGACGCCGTCTACCGCTGGCGCGCGGACCTCGGGCTCCAGCTCCTCGGCCACGACCCGGAGGGCACGCGGCTCGCGGCGCCCACGAACGTCGTCTTCGACGGGCCGGAACGCGACCGGATCGTCGTCCCGAACATCGGCCGCTGGCACGCGACGACATTCCGGGTGCCCGGGCTCACCGGCGTGCCGCTCTTCTACCCCACCCGCGATCGGATCGGAGGCTGACAGACGATGGGCGAGTTCGACGGCAAGGTCGCGCTGGTCACCGGGGGCGCCCTCGGGATCGGCGCGGGGATCGTGCGCGGCTTCGCGGCCGAGGGCGCGGGCGTGGCGATCGCGGACGTGGACCGCGCGGCCGCCGAGGCCCTCGCGGCCGAGCTCCGAGCGGGCGGCGCGCGGGCGATCGCGACGATCGGGGATGTCTCGTCGGCCGCCGACGCGGCCCGGATGATCGCCGAGACGATCGCCGGGCTCGGCCGCCTCGACGTCCTCGTGAACAACGCGGGGATCCAGCCGATGGACTGGTACTTCCGCATCGAGGACCTTCCCGAGGAGGCGTGGGACAGGATCCTCGGTGTGAACCTCAAGGGCGCCTTCCTCATGAGCCGCGCCGCGATCCCGCACATCCGGGCGGCCGGTGGCGGCGCCGTCGTCAACATCGCGAGCGTCCAGGGCCTCCAGTCGATGCCCGGCGTCCCCGCCTATGCCGCGAGCAAGGGCGGGCTCCTCTCGCTCACCCGGAACATGGCGCTCGACTACGCGCCGGAGGGGATCCGGGTCACCGCGATCTGTCCGGGCACGATCGATTCGGAGATGGTCCGGACCTCCGCCCGGGCCGAGGGCGGCGACATCGACGCGAACCTGCGGCGCTACGGCGCCTTCCACCCGGTCGGACGGATCGGGCGGCCGGAGGACATCGCGAACGCCGTCCTCTTCCTCGCGTCCGAGAAGGCGAGCTTCATCACCGGCGAGTACCTGTGCGTGGACGGCGGCTTCATGGCCCAGGGGGCGTGGGCGACGAGCGCCGGCGCATCGGCGGCGGAGGCGTGAACCGTACGGCGGGGGAGGGGGCCGGCCCCGCCGGCGTGGCGCTGCGGCGGCGGCTCGGTGACCGCTCGCAGGTCGCCTCCACCCGCGCGATCCGGCTCGAGGACGGGAACGAGGACGGGGTCCGCGCGATCGATGTCCGGGTGAGCGGCGGGCTCTCCGCGCTCGTCCTCGCCGACCGGGGGCTCGACCTGGGCCCCGCCTGGGTCGCCGGCCACCAGGTGAGCTGGCAGAGCCCGACCGGGGTCGTGGGCCCCGCCCATTTCGACGAGACCGCGTGGCTGCGCTCCTTCCATGGCGGGCTGCTCACCACGTGCGGGCTCCAGAACGTGGGGCCGGACTGCGTGGACGACGGGGTCCGCCACGGGCTTCACGGCCGCATCTCGCACATCCCCGCCCGGAACGTGACCCACCGGGTCGTCGAGGAGGCGGGCCGGCTCGTCGCGGAGGTCGCGGGCGAGGTCCGGGAGGTGGACGTCTACGGCGATGACCTCGTCCTCCATCGCCGGCTCCGCTTCCCGGCGGGCGAGCCGCTCGTGGAGATCCGCGACGAGATCGAGAACCGTGGCTTCGCGCCGGCGGCCGCGATGATCCTCTACCACGTGAACGTGGGCTGGCCGGTCGTCGATGACGGCGCGCGGCTCGTCGCGCCGCCCGCCGAGGTGATCCCCCGCGACGCGGAGTCCGCGGCCGGGCTCGCCGACCATGCGCGCTTCCTCGCGCCGGCGGACGGCATCGACCCGATGGTCTTCGAGCACGTCCTCCACGACCGCAGGGCGACGCACGCCGCGATCGCCGTCGTCAACCCGGGCCACGCACCGACCGGGGGGATCGGCGTCGTGGTGGAGTACGACCCGCGCGAGCTGCCCCGGCTCTGGCAGTGGCGGATGCTCCGGCCGGGGCTCTACCTGACGGGTCTCGAGCCCGCGAGCTGCGGGATCATGGGCCGAGCGGAGGGGCGCCGGGCCGGCACGCTCGTCACCCTTGCCCCGGGTGAGCGGCGTCCGTCCGGCGTGACGATCCGCGCCCTCACCGGCCCCGCCCTGGCCCGCTGGACCGAGACGCACGATGCGACAGGAGGCACCCGCGCATGACGACCCCGATCACCGCGGTCGAGGTGATGACGATCGCGGCCACGCTCCCCGCGCCGGTGATCTTCGGCGACTGGGTGATGCATACCCGCGAGTTCGCGCTCGTGAAGGTCTCCGCCGGTCACGGCCCGGCCGGCTACGCGTACACGCTCACCCGGGACGGCGCGGTCGCGGAGCAGATCCGCAAGACGATCGCCCGGATCTACGTGGGCACGGACCTGGAGGATCGCGAGCGGACGTTCACGCTCGCGTGGCGCCGCTCGCTCGCCTCGCACGCGGCGGGCATCGGGCTGCGCGCGCTGTCCATCGTGGACCTCGCCTGCTGGGACCTCGCGGCGCGCCGCCGCGACCTGCCGATCGCCGCGCTCCTCGGCGGCCGGAACCAGGCGATGCCCGCGACCGCGATCGTGGGCTACCCGCCCGGCACGATGGGCCCGGCCGAGACCGGGGCGCAGACCGCGGAGCTCTACGCCCGGGGCTGGCGGCGCTTCAAGATGCCGACCGGGGGTGCCGCCGAGCGCTCCGCGGCGCGCCTGCGGGCCGCCCGCGCCGTCGCGCCGGACGCCTGGATCGGGATGGACGCGGCCTGGGTCTACGACGACGTGGAGACCGCGGCCGACTTCGTGAACTCCGTCCCGGATGTCCGGCTCGGCTGGTTCGAGGACGTCTTCCCGCCCGGGGATGCGGGCAAGCTCCGCGCGCTCCGCGACCGGACGCGCGTGCCGATCTGCCAGGGCGACGAGCAGGGCGGCATCTACTACCCGGAGGCGCTCATCCTCGCGCAGGCGGTGGACATCGTCCGGATCGACCTCACCTGCATGGGCGGCATCAGCCGGGGCCGCCGGATCATCGACCAGGTCCTCGACGCGGGGATGGCCTTCGCGCCGCACATGTTCCCCCACGTCCACGCGCAGGTCCTCTCCGCGTGGGGCTTCCCGGACGTCCCGATCGAGTGGGGGATCCCGGGCTCCGGGGTCCACCCGATGGACGACCCGCTGCCGCAGCCGGTGATCGGCGCGGGCGGGCGGATGACGGCGCTCCCCGAGCTGCCGGGCTTTGGGCATCTCGTCGATGCCGACTGGGTCCGGACCCAGCCGCACGACGACCCGGCAGGGATCCTCCGTGGGCTCTGACGCGCGGGCCGGGGTCGCCGGTGCCGATGCCGGTCGCGTCCACGCGGGCCTCCAGACCGGCTGGTGGCTGGAGGACGCGATCCCCGGGGCCGTTCTGCGGCATCCGTCCGGGCGGACGCTCGCGGACGGCGACCATGTCTGGCTCACCTGGGTCGCCCAGAACGCGAGCGACCTCCACGGGAACGCGGATGCGGCGGCGCGGACCGAATGGGGACAGCCGATCGTCCTCGGCGCGCTCACGATCTCCGTGGTCATCGGCCTTGCGGCGCCGGCAGCCGGCCCGCCGGAGACCGCGGGCGCCGGCGCCATGGAGGGCTGGCGCACGATCCGGCTCACCGCGAACGTCCTGCCCGGCGACACCGTCTACGCGGAATCGGAGATCCATGCCGTGGCGGCCGCGCCGGGGGCACCCGTCGGTCGCGTCCACCGCACGATCGTCGGGCGGAACCAGCGCGGCGAGGCGATCGCCCGGATCGAGGAGGAGCGCACGGTCGCCCGCCGGCCGGGCGGCTGACGCGAGCCCTCCGGCCCCCCGGATGTCGTAGCACCCGTACATCCCGGGGGGTGGCGGGAGACCCGCCTGCCACGGTACGCTCCGGTCCCTCGCCATCCCACCACCCACAGAGGAGCCCCACCCATGACCGCACTCCGCATCCGTGCCGCCTTCGCGGGCGCGCTCGCGCTCGCGCGCCTGAGGCCCCCGTCCGGCGCGCTCGCCCCGGTCGGGGCCCCCGCGCCGTCCGCGGCACCCGAGGAACCGAGCTACCTCTTCGTGGCGAGCGCGCCGTCGGGGAGCGTGGACGCCGAGACGCTCACGCTCCGGGGCGTCCCCGCGGTCACCTGGTTCACCGATCGTCCGTATCGGCAGG